>JADFWF010000128.1 GCA_015222965.1 Pseudomonadota bacterium
AGAAAAGCTAATAATGCTTCAAATGTCATCCTGACTGAAGCGTAGCGTAATGGAAGGATCTTATACACCATGCCAATCATAGTCGCCCGTCTCAAGATCCTTCACTGGCGTTCAGGATGACAGCAAATAAAAAAAGGTTTTTCTCTGTGCCCTCTGTGTCTCTGTGGTGAATAAGCTTTTGACTTTGTTTTGTATGTCCGTTGCTGGCCGTAAGCAGTCTTATGACCGGGGTGGGTTTGGAGAAAATCTGACATTGCATGTCAGATCAGACACAAACTTATACACCTTACCCTTTATTAACACCCTCAATAAGCAGGTAAACATCATCTTTTAAAAAACGCTTACTGGTTATTTCAAGTTCAGCAGACTCCTCAATAAATTGAACTGTTTTTCTGTCAAACCTGGCACCATAAACTTTTTCTACAAAAGAAGAAAAAAGATCCTGGCGTTTTCTTATCTTCTTGTTTTTTGAATAAACCATTTCAAGCAACCTGAACTTGCCGCCCGGTCTCAGTACGCGGCTAAACTGCTCCAGTGCCATAGGCTGGAATTTATCCGGCATGACACAGCAAAGAAAGGTGGATATTATCCAGTCATATTGATCCGATTCGACCAGATGCATACTACTGGCATCATCATGTAGCAGCTCTATTTTACAATCAGCTTTTTTTGCCTTCTTCGCTGCTTTTCTCAACATGACGTCACTTAGATCGACACCTGTTAATTCAATACTCTCGTGATAGTGCTGGAAATTTCTTCCTGTTCCTACCCCTGCTTCCAGTACCTTGCCACGCAGATCACCCAATAGAGATGGCCGCCATTGTCTGTAGACCCGCTCCCACGGATAATCCAGAATGTCATAAAACATGGCTGTGACATTGTATTTGGCACGTAAAGACAAGTTTTCTTCTCTCATAAAAACACCTGTTTCATTTTCACTCATTAAAAGACAAGCACCTTATCGGCGTTCAAAGTGTGCTCTGAAAGTTCTGGCATAGTACTGCGTTCAGCACCTTCAAGAATGTCATCATCGCTAAGGCCTCGCGCATCCATACAGGTACCGCAGGCCAGAACTTCACCATTACGAATGATGGATTTGAGCATTAATTCCATGTTGTAAAAACCCTGAGGCACTTTCTGGCCACGCTTGGCACAGACCACAGCATCAGCAAGCAGAAACACGGTAATATGCACTTCTTTACTGCTTAAGGCTTTAGCAAGACGCAGTCCGTTATAGCTGCGCTCTGTGCCATAAGGCGGATCATTGAGTATGATCAATATATTTTTCATGTCACTCCTCCATCATCATTTGTTATTCAAGGTGGCTAAACTGTCACTTACTCTCGTTAAGGTGCCAGCAACACTCACTGCAGCTACGTAACTTTTTCTTATAATTTCCAGCAATACATCAGATGAAACAGCTTCCGGGTTATAGGCCACGATCATGGCACTGCGACGCTCATCATCATCAAAATGAACTGAAAATACACCACTGGATTCACACAGCTCTTTCTCAAGCAGCTCTTTCTCAAATGACTCCCTGTCATCGAACAAGCTGTCCGGATGAAGGTGCACATACATATCAGCAAAATATTTATCTTTGTTCATAACATTCTCTTGAAGCCTGTCTGTCATTTTCTCAAAGCATTAGATGCCATGTATTTCTACCGGGTACCTATTCTTTATCCAGTCCGTCATCCCCATTTTTGCAACATGCACATCGGCAAAACCTTTTTCTGCAAGTATCTGTGCCGCCTTCGCTGATTTTTGATCAGTACGACAAATCGTGACCACAGTTTTTTCATAGTAATCATTCAGTTCATCGATGCGTTGCTCGAGCTCCTCAAGTGGTAACAGGGTCGAACCTGCAATATGCCCCTGCTCACCGTTGTAATCTTCAGACGTGCGCACATCCAGCAATAAAATATCCTCGCCTTCATCCATACGTTGTTTTAGATTTGTAATGTTTAACATTGCGCCTTTACGTATACTGCCGATGAGCCTTGGCAGAAATGCAACCAGGGCAAGTAAAGCGAGCGCCAGCATGGCTTTTTGAATCAGGCCTTCACCGCCAGTGGCGGCTTCTTTGCCGATATAACCAAGATAGGTGTAGGCAAACGCACCCGGCAGCATAAAGATGTAACTAGCAATACTGTAATGAGCGAATTTTAATTTTGTCAGACCCAGGCCATAATTCAATAGATTAAACGGGAACAGAGGTACCAGTCTGACAAAAGCAACAAATCGCCAGCCTTCATTTTCAACGCCATTCAACAACTGTTTTAATTTGCCGCCTGTTTTCTTTTCTACCCAGCTGGAAGCTAAATAACGGGCAATTAAAAAAGACAACATAGAACCGATGGTTGCCGCTGTCAGGTTATAAAATGTGCCTAACACCGGCCCGAATAAAGCACCGCCGAGCAAAGTAAGGACAGCCCCCGGAAAGAAGAAAACCGTGCCTACGATATAGACAAAGATAAACAATAGCGGTGCAGCATTACCGGCTTCGTCAATCCAGTTCTGAATTACCGCAGAGTCAAACTGATCACGGTAGCTTATAACTAGCGTTATACCCGCAACAATAAACAGCAGTACCAGAAATCGCCACAGATTTTTATTCATCTTCCATGCTCCCTTCACCCTGCTTCCACTCTCTACGGTTAATCGCATAACCGGACATCTTTCCTACAAATGGCATAACCAGCATACCGCTGAGCCATGAAGTCATTTTTGGTTCACGAAAGGTGCGGATGCCGATGGTCATATTTTCATGACCGCCACGTGGCTGATCGCGATAGGTACCAAACAGACGGTCCCACCAGGGCAGACTGAAACCAAAATTACTGTTGGTTTCATCATCTTCTACAGAGTGATGTACGCGATGCATATCAGGTGTTACCACGAGCAGGCGCAACCACTTGTCAACAACAAGATTCAAACGAACATTACTGTGATTAAACATGGCGGTGGCATTCAACACTACTTCAAAAATAACCACGGCAACCACTGGCGGACCGAGCAGGACGATGGTGGTAAATTTAATCAGCATGGAAAGAATGATTTCGATAGGATGAAAACGTGCGCCAGTGGTGACATCATAATCCAGATCAGCGTGATGCACCCGATGCAGTCGCCAGAGAACAGGAATCGCATGCACCATGACATGTTGCAGATAGATAATAAAATCCATCACCACCACTGACACGATAACAGCAAGCATTGCTGGCACATCATAATAATTCAGTAGACCCCAGCCCTGTTCGCTAGCAAATGCAGCCATACCTACTGCAGCAGCAGGAAACAATAAACGCAGAATAATAGTATTGAGAAAAACCAGTCCCAGGTTATTTGTCCAGCGCACGATTTTGGAAACTGTGAGTACACGGCGCGGTGCAATAAATTCCCAGGTGGCCATCACCACAAAGATACTCAGAAAGAAACTCAACCGGATAACGGCCTCATTGCTCATAATAAATTCATTTATGTCTATCATAGTTACTCACTGCATCTTGCTCAGTGTTGTCAATCACGACTAACTATCCTGTATTGTGTGGTCAACATCCTGTGCTATACTGAAATCACTAATAAACTATTCAAGTGATTAGTTGATTACTAGAATAACGAAATATTGAGCAATGTCAAGCTTAAGGAAGACCAAACATGAACTTTAAACATGACCTTTTTGCCCAGTTTGCCCGGGTAGGCAAAGCACTAAGTAATGGTAACCGCCTGGAATTACTGGAATTTCTTGCCCAGGGCGAACGCAGCGTTGAACAACTAAGCAAAGTAGCCGGACTGACCGTAGCAAACACCTCTCAGCATCTGCAACAACTGCGTCACGCAGGCATGGTCACCTGTCGTAAAGAAGGTTTGAAGGTTTTTTACAGCATAAGCGGTGACGATGTTATCAATCTGCTCGATGCATTGCGTGCGGTCGCTGAACGGCATGTGACCGATGTACAGCACCTGGTAAATACCTACTTAACAGTAAAAGACAACCTCGAACCGGTACCACGCACAGAACTTCTGGAACGTGCTCGCGATGGACTGGTAATCGTACTGGATGTACGCCCGGAAGAGGAATATGCCGCAGGACATGTACCCGGTGCCGTCAATATTCCGCTACAGGAATTAGAGCAGCGGCTGAAAGAACTCGGAGATCAGGATGATGAGAATCGGGAAATAGTCGCCTACTGCCGCGGTCCGCACTGCGTACTGGCATTCGATGCCGTTGCCCGGCTTCGAGAAAAAGGCCTGAATGCCCGGCGCATGGAAGATGGTTACCCCGAATGGAAAACAGCCGGACTTCCAGTTGAAAAAAGCCAAAGCCGCACATAGACCTGTTCACAAATCCATGGCTTCTCCTTTTTTGACCTGATTATGGCTCCAGTAGAAACATAAGTAGAACACATGTCTACCAACGATCAGAAAGCGGCATTGCACAGGTTTTTCAATCAATGAAGAATATGAGTAAAAACGGACCTTCATTTATTTTCGTTGACCGTGAATTTTCAGCAGCGGTCTCAACCGGTCAATGCAACACATGTGTTAACCAGTTGAGACCGCCAGTGATTCGACGCATTGATTAAAAAAACGCTGAATGCCATCTTAAAAGGGCGTAGTCATTTGAGATTTTTTATTAAGGCTTTTTAATGTCTAACAACCCAGAGAAAACAGTTACCCCCCACCTCCTTCTACGCCTTAATATGTTCAACACGATCCCTGCCAAGAAGCTTGGCATTGTATAGCGCTTTATCTGCTTCATTTTTCAACTTATCAATCGGTTCTGTGCGATTGGTATGTAACGTGGCAACGCCAACACTGGCAGTCAGAACATCGAATATTTTTGATCCGCTGTGCTAGATTTTTCTCTGAGCTACATTTTGACGCAGTTCTTCCGCAATGAAGATAGCTTCACTATTATCAGCCTGAGGAAATACTAAGAGCAGACTCTTGATAATCACGCAATTTCGACAAGAACTTATGATTATTCGTTGAATGACGAATAATCGTAAAGCATTACTAATCAACAAATGATAACAATCTCATATATAACAATGATTTAACAAGAAATAAAAACTTGGCACAGCAAATGCAATAACGACTACATCGAACTCTTACCGAAAGATTCGTCAACACCACACTATTATAATTTGTTACTAATGAGGTTAAAAAACATGTCCACAATTAAACTATATCGCTACCCACTATCAGGACACTCTCACCGGGTCGAAAACTTTCTTTCAATCCTCGGTCTTGATGCAGAAATCATTACTGTTGACCTGGTCGAAGGCGAACATAAAACACCAGAGTTTTTAAGTAAGAATATTTTCGGACAAGTGCCCGTGCTGGAAGACGGCCCTACCACTATCTCTGATTCAAATGCCATCCTGATTTACCTTGCATCAAAATATGATTCAAAGCGCCAATGGCTGCCTTTAGGTGCAGAAGAAGCTGCTAACGTACAGCGCTTTTTGTCGATAGCGGCAGGTGAAATAGCATACGGTCCTGCAGCCGCAAGACTTGTCACCGTATTTGGTGCCACACTGGATCATGATGCAGCAATCGCAGGTGGGCACGCATTATTCGAGATTCTTGAAAAGCATCTTCAAGGCCGTGACTGGTTAGCAGGCGATCATGCGACTATTGCAGATATCGCTGATTACACCTACATCGCTCACGCACCTGAAGGTAACGTTTCTCTGACAGGCTACCCAAACATTCGCGCCTGGTTAAACCGAGTTGAGGCTCTACCGGGTTTCACTGCGATGCAAGCCACTGAGATAGGCCTTGCCGCATAAGGTAATACCACTCAGTAATACTTGATGATGCTAGCCTGCTGGTAAAAATTACCAGCAGGCTAGCGCTTCTCAAAAATTATTATATTTTTTAGTGAGATGATAATAATGAGCAAAAATAAAGCCGACAAAGAACAGGTAATATCAACTGATTCTCACTTCCACGTTGGCGAGCAAGAAATTCAGAGCCGAATGGGCGTGCGTGAATCAATGGAAAGATTCAGCAAACAGGTAATCGCCAGTTTCATACCTGAACAACACAGAGAGTTTTACAAACAACTCCCCTTTATCATGCTGGGCCATGTGGATAAAAAAGGTTGGCCGTGGGCAACTATGTTATTCAATGAAGCCGGCTTCGTTACTTCTGAAAACAACAAAAAGCTAACCATCAACAGCAAACCAATAAACGGTGAACCCTTCGCAGAATTACTGAAACAAGATAAACAGGAAAACACACGCATTGGAATGCTCGGCATAGAACTATCAACTCGCCGTCGCAACCGGCTTGCTGGTCATATAACCCAGGTTAACGACACAGCAATCGAAATTGAAGTGGATCAAGCTTTTGGTAATTGCCCACAGTATATTCAGATGCGAGAACTGATCAGGATAGATAGCGATGTACAAATGAAACCAGATGTATCATCGATTACATCCTTTGATGAAAAGACCAGAGAATTTATACAGAACAGTGATACTTTTTTTGTTGCCAGTTATGTAAATAATAAAAACGAAGATGCAAACATCAATGAAGGTGTCGATGTATCACACCGTGGCGGCAGGCCTGGATTTATACGCGTCGATAATGACAACACACTGACCATACCTGACTATACCGGTAACTTTCACTTTAATACACTAGGTAATTTTTTATTAACACCTAAAGCAGGCTTACTATTTCCCGACTTTGAAACAGGCGATCTATTAACACTGACCGGTACAGTAGAAATACTTTGGGATTCAGAAGAAACAGAATTTTTCGAAGGTGCTGAACGGCTATGGAGATTTAAAATTGACCATGGCTTCTGGATGAAAAACGCTCTACCACTACGCTGGAAACTCGACAAATATTCACCCAACACTTTATTAACAGGCACCTGGGACGAAGCTAAAAACATCCAACAGGCTGAAGCAGAAAAAAATCAATGGCAAAATTATAAAGTTACAAAAATACTAAAGGAAAGTAGTGTTATAAAATCTTTCTATCTAAGCTCAGTAAAAAACCGGCAACCATTATTTTCAGCGGGGCAATTCATAACCGTCAAAGCCCTAATTGATAACAAAGAAGTCATACGCACTTACACTGTTTCAAGTTCACCACATGACAGTGACTACCGTATAAGCGTAAAACACGAAATCTCCTTTGATGACAACATCCCAGACGGTATTTTATCCAGTTACCTGCATAATGAAATTTCTGTCGGTGACACGCTGCAGATCAAAGCCGCTACAGGCGATTTCACCTTTGATGCGCAGAGTGAAAGATCATCGGTATTAATTGCCGCTGGTGTAGGAATTACACCGATGATCTCCATGGCACGCTATGCCTTAATAGAAGCATTACGTACCCGATCAAGAAAAAAACTGACTGTAATTCATGCAGCGCAAGATCATACTCAACGTGCTTTTTTTGAAGAATTAAAAGAAATAGAAAAAAGTTCTTCCGGAAACATACGGTGCTTCTGGACGCTGAGTAAAATCGATGACAGTCTGAAAGCAGGTGAACACTACAATCATCATGGCCGTATAAACAGCGCTTTATTACAGGCAGTATTGCCACTTGATGATTACGACTTCTATCTGTGTGGCCCACCCGGGTTCATGCAAGCAACCTATGACCTGTTACGAGAACTTGGTGTAAACGATCAGCGAATATCTGCAGAGTTGTTTGGACCGGCATCACTAGAACGTCTAAGTGACCATGCCACAGAATCATTTCAACAGATACCTGTGGCAAAAGAAGCCATCGTCGAATTCACTCAATCAAAAGTAAAACAGGCGTGGTCTGAAGATGATGGAACACTTCTGGAATTTGCCGAAGCACACGGTCTATTACCAGAATATGGCTGTCGAAGCGGACAATGCGGCAGCTGCAGAGTAAAACTACAATCTGGCAAAGTCTCATATAACCAGGAGCCACAGACATCAGTAAATGATGATGAGGTTTTATTGTGTTGCGCTATGCCTGCACAGACATCAGACGATGGCATAGTCAAAATAGAAATTGATATATAAACTTATAAGCGACTTTTAATTGTCAATCAAGTGTATTCGTTAACAACCTCTAGTCGTCCGCAATCAACACATAGGCGACCTTGAGCGGTGAATTCTGCTAGCAGAATTCACCGCAATAACAGACATTCGCTGCACCCTGCCAATCAACCAATATCTCATTAACCTTAATTAGGTGTACCGTCCCTAGAACACCGTAACCGGTATCTGAAACTGTCATAATTATGAGTAAGGTGTTAACATTTAGCTCTGATTGCCTTCCGTAAGTAGTCCAACAATGACAAACATTAAATCCACTCTCAGACTATTAACCACTGTGGCTTTATCAAGTCTGATATTGTTTAGTTGCCACTGTAATGACGACTCTGAACCTGACCCAACTTCCGGGAATCAATGGG
>JADFWF010000129.1 GCA_015222965.1 Pseudomonadota bacterium
TGTGCCTTTCATGTAGATCATTACCTTGTTGCCTTTCACCTGCTCATCAATTCTTTCTAAAACATCAGCCATTTCAAATACCTGTCTTCAATATTATATCGGGCAATTATACCCTGAGTTACTAAAAATTAACCCTAACACCTGCTGGGTCAAACAAATATGCGGATGATTCAACAAAATTCAAGCCCCTCTCTTGCTGCAAACAGTGTAAAGATAAGCCTCTAAAGCTTTTACTGCCTACTGCAAACTGATAACTGCCAACTTTCTTTATCAATTTTCTTTAATCAGCACATACATGATATCAGCCGTCTTATCATGCCATTTATCGATGATGGAGCCACCAACCTTGATATTTTTTTCATCCATTTTCACCACGGCCCGCACCTCGCCGTAACTTTTGCCTGTTTTTTCTGTTGAGGTCTGCTTTATCGTCATATCAGCACTGACATCAACAGACACACCTTTCGACATGGCGATATAAGCCAGACCTTTTTTATAGGCACATTGCTCCTGTGCGATAGCACCTCTTACATGGGTCGCACATTTACCGACGAAGTTATTCTCTGGCGTGTCGATCCAGTCAGGCCTGTCATTCTTTTTGACTTCTTTGGCGCAGCCTGAAAACAGCAACAAGATACACAAGCTAAATATTGCTATTAAATTTTTCATTATTTTTCAATGTTCTGCTGCCACCACAGTTCCAGCGCAGCCAGGTGCCATAATTTACTGCCCTGCAAACGCGTCAGATAATCTTCCGGTTTATTTAATAATTTTTCAACATAAGCACCATTATACAAACCACGCTGCTTTGCGCCTTCTGACAGCAGAATTTCTTTCATGAATTCAAGAAACTCACCACGCACATATTTCAACGCAGGCATCGGGAAATACGCCTTGCTGCGGTTAACGACACTGTCAGGCAAAAAACCGCGCGACAGTTCTTTCAACACATGTTTGCCGCCATTGGGCAATTTCATTTCCGGTGGCATCGAAGCGGCAAGTTCCACTAATTGCGTATCAAGAAAAGGAACACGCGCTTCCAGCCCCCAGGCCATGGTCATGTTATCGACGCGTTTAACCGGATCATCTACTATCAATGTTGTGACATCAGCAGCAAGCACTCGATCCAGGTACTCATCCGCCTCAACTTCATCGAGCAGATCCTGCATCAGCTCAGAGGTCACATCTTCCGTATGAAAACGGCTATCGACGGTTTCCAGGTACTCTGCATGGTCGCGATCAAAATACTCATCTGAAAAACGTTTGATACCCGGTGTAATAGAGTGATGCATCCGTGGATACCAGAAGTAACCACCAAACACTTCATCCGCACCCTGTCCGCTCTGTACCACCTTAACTTCTTTGGAGACCACCTCTGATAACAGGTAGAAAGCAACGGCATCCTGACCAAACATCGGCTCCGCCATATTGGAGAACGCTTCTGGCAATCTTGGCAAGACCTGATCGTTCGGCACCATCAACTGGTGATGTTCGGTTTCAAATTTCTGTGCGATAGCATCTGAATATTCAAATTCATTTCCTTTTTCTTCCGGCGCATCCTCAAAACCAACCGAAAAAGTTTTTAAGCCTTTCTGCCCCGCTTCAGCAAGCAGACCAACCAGCAAACTTGAGTCGATACCGCCAGATAACAGCACGCCAACAGGCACATCAGCAATCTTTACACGCTTTTCAACCGCACGCCTTAATTCATCATGTACAGCTTGCACCCAGTCCTGTTCACTCATCTCTGTGTCCGGACGTTTCGCGGTCAGAGTCCAGTAACGCTTCTCCGTAACTTTTCCTTTTGCATCGATAAGTAAATAATGCGCGGGTTTAACTTTTCTTATGCCTTTGACGACAGTGCGCGGTGCTGGCACAACAGCATGCAAAGTAAACAGGTTATGCAGCGCCGTTGCGTCAACCGAGGTATCAATCTTATCGTCGGCATGGATCAGTGCCTGGGTATTCGAGGCGAACAATAATCGTTGCCGGGTTTGTGAATAATATAAAGGTTTGATACCAGAGCGGTCACGCGCCATCAGCATGGTCTGTTTTTTATTGTCCCAGATCGCAAAAGCAAACATGCCCTGCAAGCGTGCCACACAATTTTCGCCCCACTCGATATAGGAGCGCAGAATAACTTCGGTATCGCCAGTGGATTTAAAGTTATGACCTAAAGACTGCAACTCTTTTCGCAGATCAGGATAGTTATAGATCGTGCCGTTAAAGACCAGGACAACACCTGCTGCTTCATCAAGCATCGGCTGAGCTGCTTTATCTGACAGGTCAATAATAGCTAAGCGACGATGCCCCAGTGCAACCTGCGCATTGATATAACTACCTTCTGAGTCAGGCCCGCGCTTCTGCAGCTTTTCTTTCATACGTTCGATAATGCCAGCATCTGGTGCTGTAGCATCAAACCTTAATTCACCACATAATCCACACATAGGCTTTAACTTTTATCTTCAGCTGTAACAAAAAAA
>JADFWF010000130.1 GCA_015222965.1 Pseudomonadota bacterium
ATTTGAGTCGCGATCATGAAAAACACTATCAGCCCGTTCCCATATCGATTTCTGTATCTGCGATTTCTGTATCTGATTAAAGCCTGCGAAAATATCATCCTCACTGAGGATGCTGGGTAGGTACGTATTTTGTTGTGATACCATATTGATCTCCCTTTAAATTAAATATAAACAGGATAATAAAGCGATTGCCTGAATCATAACCTTATAAATAACTATAGGGCACCTCTATTAATTGATTGTGTCCTATACAGCGTTAAGAGCAACAAAACCGGGGAATGAATATGCAAGTAGATAATCACATAAAAAACAGCCTCAGAAAAACCATAAAAACATTTATCAATGTAATTCCCATCATAGTAGGCATGCTGCTGCTGACCAGTCTGGTTGTTACAGTATTTCCCGAACAGATATCAGCTGGTCTGTTCGGCAATGGAGATATCCTGGATACCCTGCTTGGCGCATCTATTGGCAGCATAGCCGCAGGTCACCCACTGGTGAGCTATCTTGTCGGCGGGGAATTACTGGGTGGAGGCGTAAGCCTGATTGCGGTAACTGCATTTGTCGTTACCTGGGTGACGGTAGGGGTAGTACAGCTTCCAGCGGAGGCTCTTATGCTAGGGACACGCTTTGCAGTGTACCGCAATATCATCAGTTTCTTTGCAGCTATCGCTATCGCATTTCTGACTGTCTATACCCTGAAACTTTCTGGCTTATCCTGAATGTCTAACAAAAAGGCAAAAACAGGCCGTGGCGGCTGGTGGTTTCTCACACTGGTATTGATCGCTCATGGGCTTCTCGGTCTGATGAATCCGGCGGCAACCACACAGTCCCTCACATTTTTTACTCATGTCATGGTTCAAATTTTACCCATACTGGGCCTGGTATTTTTACTACTTTTTGTTACCAACTTCTTACTTAAGCCTAAATGGATCGGACGTTACCTGGGCAGTGATAGTGGCACCAGGGGCTGGATCGCTGCAGTGTTTGGCGGCATGCTCTCCCTGGGACCCATCTATCCCTGGTACGCCATGCTGGCTGAACTGCGACAGAAGGGAATGAGAGATGCGCTGGTCGCTGCTTTTCTCTACAGCCGTGCAGTAAAGCTGCCTTTGCTGCCACTCATGATCCATTACTTTGGCACAGCTTATACCCTGGTACTATGCTTCTACCTGATCATTTTTTCCATTATCAGCGGTATCGTGATTGAAAAAGTGACTGGATCTGATTATGTATAAACTAGTCGTCATATCTGTTTGCATGATGCTGCTGGCAGCCTGTTCCTCGGCGCCCTATCATGGTTCAAAGAATCCATCGGTAGAACTTGCCGTAAAACGCGTTGATCTCAGCGATACGCATAAAATAAAACAGATACTAAATCAGCAATATAATGATTGGCGTCATGTGCAGTATCGTATGGGCGGCATGTCTAAAAAAGGTATTGATTGCTCCGGCCTGGTTTATCAAACTTATCGAGAAAAGTTAGGTTTTGATATACCTCGATCCACCGAACATCAGTCTAAAGTTGGTGGATCAATACAACAAGGCCAGCTGAGAGCAGGTGATATGGTATTTTTCAAAACTGGAATTTTTACTCGTCATGTTGGTATGTATATAGACAAGGGTAATTTTCTCCACGTTTCCTCCAGCAAAGGTGTAATGATCTCCAGTTTGAAAAATCCATACTGGGCCAATGCATACTGGAAATCGCAACGGCTCCAATAGATAGCTGGCTTTAGTGTGATCAGGCAGCTACGGTACGCAAGTGATCACTGAACAAACATTCAGCATATTCTTCTGAATGTTTCAGATCGTCCAATAGTTTGCGTTTAGCACAAATAAAAAAGGCTCCTGAAAGAGCCGTGTTTAGATATCTTTTACACAGCCACGCTGCTTTACATCTAACGGATCCTATTAAACTGATAAGACCCGAACCAGATAACCATATAGCTGCAGGGATTGGTACAGGAGTTAATGAACCATTAAGTGCATGCTAAAGCCAGGGATACAGAACGTCCACATCTGCTCACCCTGTCGTTTCTGGAAGCACCGCCTTTGCCCCGTTGATAAACAGCGCGCGCAGCTTATCCCAAAAATCACCACCCAGGACGAACAGACTAAGTAACAGCAGCAGGTCGCCGACAATGGCATAGGTGAACTCGTTACCTGGGTAGCCAGGGATCAGGTCGGCCGCATACGGCGAAAGCCAACCGAAAGCAATAGGCACGGCGAACATCACAAGGCCGATAGTGTAGCGGGTGCGGCTGACCTCAGCCGGCGGTCCGTACTGCTTAAGAAATCCGAAGACGCGATTTTTAATATAAGCATAACCGCTCTTGCCCATGACGGCTACGGCAACGATTCCAAGCACTTCTGAACCCGCGAGCATAGTGCCGGAGATCGTAGCCACCGCTTTGGCCGACAGCCCCAATACAGCTACCAGTGGTACCCCGAGTACGGGAAGCACTATGCTAAGAGCAAACAGACCAACACCGAGTTTGAGCCGCCATCCTGTGACCGACATGCTCAGAATTTCAATTTTTTTCGGTTTATCCATGAGATTTATTCTTTTATCTTAGTGCGCTTTTATTTAAACAACAGACTAACGCTGTCACTCATGAGTAGTACTGATTTAAATCAAGATGACAAATGCAAAGCCAGTCACACCAGATTTAAAACGGCATCTTTAAGCAAGGCATACAAAGGAATAATATTACTATCGTGGCTAACACTGTCTGTACTCCAGATGTTACGTACACCTGCTTTTATTAAACATGCTTTTGCATCACTAACAAACAAGGCATGAGTAACCAGCACATCAACATGCTTTGCATTCTTTGCTAAACATTTTTCAGTGGCGACTGACAATGTTTGTCCGCTACTCGCAACATCATCGACGATTACAACAGCGCGTCCCTGTAAGTCAATTTCGGGTAAAGAGATCTCTACTTCTCGATCACCTGTGCGTGTTTTTTCACAAACGCCATACTCCCACTGGTCTGGTTTTGCGACAGCGCTTACCCATTGCTCTGCTTCGCCGTCTGGCGCCAGTAATACCGGATCTTTAAAAGACTTACGCAGAAATTCTGCCATCAGGGAAGTAGCGGTCAAACTCACAGCATTTTTGGTCGGCACGGCCTGTTCCAGATGTTTGATGCGGTGCAGATGCGGGTCGACAGTGATAACATTATCGAACAGGTCGGCAAGAAAGTTTCCGATGATAGGTTGACTGATTGCCTCTCCGGGATGGAAAGCTTTGTCCTGACGCATATAGCAGAGATATGGCGCAATCAGCGTCAGTTTTTTTGCACCCAGTTGACGTGCCGTTTTTGCAGCCAGTAATAACTTCACCAGTTTTTCGTTCGGCTGATCGAGGCTGTAACAAATTAAAACATGTTGGGATAATTGGTCTGGCAGAGTGAGTTTGCTTTCACCGTCAGGAAAACGATGGTGTTGTATTATATGACAGGGTATATCCAGCGCAGCTGCCAGTTTGCGAGACTGCGTTTCATAATCATCAAAGCTCAGAATCATCATAGCCGGTAACTTCAGAACTCTACGAATGCTTTGGGTATCTGGTCTTTTTTACCGATCTGATAACCGCTGTTACGCTCGCATAGTGCGACCGAAAAATTAAAGTCCGAAGGAAACTCTGCATAGATACGATACAGAGGTTCACCTTTCTTAACGCTATCACCTAACTTTTTAAACAGATCAACACCCGCACCCTTATCTATAGGAGCGCCGGCGAAGCGTGCAATGTGCGACATCTGAAGGTTATCGATATTAATGACTACACCGGTCGCCGGCGAGAGCACCTCATGTTCCAGTTTGCCCAGCTCAAACTTGATCTTTTGAACACCCTGTGCACTGATAATAGTATCCATCATCTCCAATGCCCGACCGGAATCCAGGATATCACGTGCGATCTCAAACCCTTTTCCGCCACGAACATCGGGGTCGAACTCTAACACTCGCCCCGCGAGACGTAATGATTTTTGCCGGAGATCTGCCGGTGCATCGATAGAATTCTGCAGCACCTGCATCACATCGCGTGATTCCAGTACCGGGCCAATACCAGAACCGACAGGCTGCCGGCCATCAGTAATGATGACTTCCAGATGGATACCGAGCTGATCACCAACAAACTCAAATAATTTGCGTAAACGCTGCGCCTGTCTCATGTGACGAACCTTTGCGGTAGCCCCCACTGGAATATCAATAACTAAATGTGTTGCGCCAGCTGAAAGTTTCTTCGACAAAATAGATGCCACCATCTGCCCGAGTGAATCGATTCCAAGCGGTCGTTCCACTGCGATCATAATGTCATCAGCAGGTGATAATTGAGCAGTCCCTCCCCAGGCCAGACATGCCCTATGCTTGCGCACGATATCATGGAGCTTTTTGATATCCAGTTCTACATTCGCCAGAACTTCCATGGTATCGGCAGTGCCTGCCGGTGATGTGATGGCACGACTTGAAGTCTTGGGAATTAACATTCCGTGTGCAGCAACGATGGGCACTACGAGCATCGAGGTACGGTTACCGGGAATTCCGCCGATACAATGTTTATCTACAACCAGTGATTCATTCCAATCAAATTTTTCACCGGACTCCAGCATGGCTCGTGTCAAAAATAACACTTCATCACGATCCATATCCGTTTGCCCGGAGGCCACAAGAAAAGCAGAGATCTCTGTTTTCGAGTAAAGTTTGTCAGTGATATCACTGATGATATGATAAAAATCATTCTGACTGAGTCGTTCACCTGCAATTTTACGGCGTACCGCATTCATTGATGCCGGGGGTTCAGCGTGCTCGATGCTGACCAGATGGCCTTCGCTTAATCCTAATTTAGTGAAAGCTTCTTCCGATAAACCCAGATCAGCAGATGTGACGATGCTGTCATCATCAACGACATTTAAGACCGCAAGTATATGCGAGCCGTCTGCGCAAATTTTTACTTTGGAAAGCGCCTGAAAACCTTCAGCCCGGTAAAGCTCACACTCTCGATGCAAGTAGGCAACGTTCTCATGGTAAGTATCAATACCCAGGCGGCATAATTTTAGTGTTTCTTTAATCGCCTTTGATTTAGCAGATTTAGCCATGGCTTTTATCTTATCGCTTTTGTTTTATCTAAGGGTAAAAAGATAACACAGTCATAGGCAAATAACAGGCTAGTGAAAAAGGAGCGTGATATTAGCAACTATTTTGATAGAGCTGTTAACCGATTATTAAGTAATTATCGGTTTAGCTAAACTGACAAATGACTGCTGTCGGCCAGAAGCGGACGGTTAGCACAAACAAAAACGGCAGCCAAAAAAACTGCCGCTATCATGCTATGAATTAGTATTACGCTTTACGTCTAGCGAATCCAATTAAACCAATAAGACCTGAACCAAATAGC
>JADFWF010000131.1 GCA_015222965.1 Pseudomonadota bacterium
CAGCCTGAATTCATCTTGTTCCAATGCGGCGCTGACAGCATCAAAGATGACCCGATCACGCACATGGAATATTCAGAAAAAGCACATGCTCATGCGACAAAACGTTTAACCGAGATCGCTGATAAATACTGTAATGGCAAGTTACTTGCTATGGGCGGCGGCGGTTATAACCACGATAACATCGCCAGGACCTGGACAGCGGTTGTTAACGAACTGGCAAAATAACCTTTCCGCAATTATGAGAAGAATTTATTTTTTAATCTCCAGAGTAAAAACCTCTCCCATCGCCTGGCGCATCTGCGTTACCGACAAATATTTGTCATCCATCACATCCTCCCAGTGCTGGCAGGTCATCCGATAAACATCTTTCTGTTCCTCAGAATGCAGATACATCAACGTAGCATAATTGAACACGTAGCTCTTATCTAACCAGCCGAGTGTCATAGCGCCTCCACTTGCTGCCAGCTGCGTACTTTTCTGCAACGCTGATGACTCGATATCATCTACAACTTTCACGATTTCAAAACGGTCCGGATTAACCGTCCGCTGCTGTTCACTCATGGTATAGATTTCAAACTTGCAGTTCGGCAGATAAAAATTTACCTCCCCGTATTGCATCAGTTCACCATTTTGCACATACACGGCAACCTGATCGCCGCGGATGTCCACCTGCTGATTTAGTACCAGTGTCGAACCCACCGGCACAGAATAGAACGCGGAGTCCTCATCCTTTACATCATTGACAGCGCAACCGGCCAGGACTGAAACAACCGACACGGCAAGATAATATTTGTATAACTCACTCATCTGGTTATACTCCAACTAACACTAACTACTGTCAAGAGCCGACTGTCAAGTAGCCAACGGTCAAGGCCGGGCAACAGCAATCCCTATCATCAATTATGCTGACACATATCTGGTTTGCTTTTTTTGCAGTTTCATTTATTAGCGCCTGTTATCAATGGTTGATAAACGGACAGTCTGAAATTTTTTCTGCACTGATACAGTCCACCTTTGATATGGCTGGCCTGAGCGTTGAGATCTCGATCGGTCTCATCGGTGTGCTAGCGCTCTGGTTAGGTTTCTTCAAGATCGCAGAGCGCGCCGGTATGGTTCAATTATTATCGCGCGTACTCGAACCACTATTTTTAAAATTGATGCCGGGCGTACCTAAGAACCATCCTTCGCACGGCAGCATCACCATGAATATCGCTGCCAACATCCTCGGCCTTGATAATGCCGCCACACCCATGGGACTGAAAGCCATGCAGGATCTGCAGACGTTAAATCCTGAAAAAGACACCGCCAGCGACGCGCAGATATTATTCCTTGTCTTGAATACGTCTGCTGTTACCCTGTTACCGGTAACGATATTTATGTATCGCGCACAGCAAGGTTCGGCAGAGCCGACGGCTGTGTTCCTGCCCATACTAATGGCGACCAGCGCGTCCACCTTAACCGGTCTGCTATCCGTCGCTTATGTACAAAAGATCAACCTGTTCGATAAAACCATCGCGCTGTATTTTGCTGCCTTTGCCATTATCCTCGCCGGTCTGGCAAGCTTTCTGGTATCACTGCCGGCAGAACAGATGGCAGAGACCTCCAGCCTGCTGGGCAATTTTATTTTATTTAGCATCATCATGCTTTTCCTGAGCGCCGGCTGGTTCAAAAAAGTGGACGTCTATGACGCCTTTATCGAAGGCGCCAAACAGGGCTTTGACATCGCCATCCACCTGATCCCCTATTTACTCGCCATGCTGGTCGCTATCGGTTTATTGCGCAGCAGCGGTGTACTTGACGGGCTGCTTTCTATCTTTGAGATGCTGTTCACTTTTCTCGGTTTCAACACAGACTTTATCCAGGCATTACCCACCGCTTTCATGAAACCGTTAAGCGGCAGCGGCGCACGCGCCATGATGCTGGAGACCATGAATACTCACGGCGTCGACTCATTTGCCGCGACAGTTTCAGCCATCATGCAGGGCAGTACCGAGACCACCTTTTATGTGCTTGCTGTTTATTTTGGCAGTGTCGGCATAAAAAAAGTACGCCACGCTCTTGCCTGCGCACTGCTCGCTGATGTGGCCGGAATTTCGACCGCAATCTTTGCTGGTTATTTATTTTTTCATTAACGCTTTTTTAACTAGCTATTCCACACAGAATGATTTAAAACATATAGTTATGAATAAATTCACACTAAGTAAATTCATTGCAATCAGCTTAACTTTGCTGACCTTATCGGCCTGTTCTATGAACAAGATGATGGTCGACATGTCCCTGCCCATGATCGAAGGCGGCATAGAGGCGATGAATGCGGAACCTGACCTGCAACTGGCAGAAGATTCCATGCCCGCTAATATCAGTATGCTCAACGGCATGATTCAGCTCGACCCTGAGAATGTGCGGCTTCATACCTATGCTGCACAGGCTTACTATGGCCTGTCCTATGGTTTCAATGAAGATAGCGATATCAAGCGTGCCGGAAAATTTTATCAGCGCGGACTCAAGCATGGCCTCATCGCACTTGAGCTGAGCGGTCTGAAAAATGCAAAAGACATAAACCCCGACGAACTTGAAGTACAGCTGCAAAAACTTGATAAAGACGACGTAGCAGCCCTGTTCTGGACCGCCAGCAACTGGGCCAAATGGGTAGACCTTAACCGTGATAGCGCAGAAAGCCTGATCCAGCTACCTAAACCCACTGCCATGATGCAGCGCATCCTGGAACTGGATGAAACATTTTATTACGGCAGCGCGCATATGTACTTCGGTGTTTTTTATGGTTCCCGGGCACCTATGCTCGGCGGCAATTTTGAAAAATCCAGACAGCACTTTGACCGTGCCAGGGAAATTACCGATAACAAATTACTGGTTGCCGATTTACTGCAGGCACAATATCTTGCCCGGCAGATGTTTGATCAGGAAGACTTTCATCAGCGTTTAACCAAGATTATTGATGCACCTGAAGATCTATATCCGGAACTGACACTGCTAAACCAGATAACCAAACGTAAAGCAAAATTATTGCTTAGCCAGGAAAAACAGTGGTTTTAAATTTCCGTCAATTTTGCGCCCATAACAATACTTTTAAACAAAAAGCATTTCACCTGCTGATAGCCAGCGCCTTACTCTTAAGCTGTCAGGCCGCCATAGCACAACAGGTCTATACATTAAAATTCGCCACCTTAATGCCCACCGGTACAGCGTGGTCAAAACTGATGGACGACTGGGTAAAAGAAATCGAAGACAAGAGCAAGGGGCGCATCAAAGTCAAAATGTATTCTGGCGGCGTCATGGGTGACGAACCGGATGTCCTGCGTAAGATTCGCAAAGGCCAGCTGCATGGCGGCCTGTTCACCGGTTATGGCATTGGCCGCATATACTCGCCCGCACGCGTTCTGGAAATGCCGTTCCTGTTCAAGAGTGTTGACGAGTCAGATTATGTGCGCGAACAGATGATGCCCGATATAGAGGCTGGTTTTCGTAAGAGCGGATTCGAATTGCTCGGCTGGCCGGAAGTCGGTTTCATCCATTTCTTCTCAACCAGACGTATAACTTCAGTCGATGACATAAGAGATCTACGCATCTGGTTATGGCAGGGCGACCCGCTGGGTGAAGCGTTTTTTAAAGCTGCCGGCATTGACCCGATCCCGCTTTCGATCATGGATGTGTACACCCAGCTGTCAGCAAAGCATGGCAGTATCGATACCGTCTACACTTCCACTTTTGGCGCTATCGCATTGCAATGGTATTCGAAGCTCAAGTATGCAACCCACATCCCGCTAACCAACGCCATCGGCGGCGTTATCGTCAGCAATCGTTTTTATAACAAATTACCGGCAGATCTACAGCAACTGCTGAAGACCACTGGTAAAAAAATGGGTGATGACATACGACTCAATGCCCGTGAAGAAAACAGAAAGAGTATCGGCCTGCTCGAAAAGAACGGCATCGAGTTCATGTTCGACTGGGATGAAGTGAACATGGACGAAATTCTGAAAATCCGGGACGACGCCGCTTTATATCTCGAACAGACGGATTACATCCCGGCGGAAATGTTTGCCAAGACGAAGAAAATGCTGACGGACTACAGGAACAACCCGGCAAACAAATCGAATATAAAGCCAGACATGGCGCCACCATCGTCTAACTAATAATCTATAAATATAGCCAACACCACTAGTGATCGAAAAACTCGAACAGTCCCTGGTCAAAGTTGAAAGCATCATCGCGGCGCTCAGCCTGTTTTTACTGCTAGCTCTTTCACTATTTCAAATCGTCACCCGCAACGTTTTCAATTTTGGTTATGCAGAGATCGAGATCATTAACCGCAACCTGCTGATCATATGCGGCGCAATGGGCGCTGTTATCGCAACTTCAAAACTGCGACATATAAAAATCGATGCACTGACAGCATTTATGAAAGAGCACCATATACCCTTACTGCAATGTCCGCTGGCCCTGTTCTCTGCCACAGTCTGCCTGCTCATGTGCTACCACGCGGGCATCTTCGTCATGGACGAATGGGAATATGCGCCATCAAATGAGCGCTGGGCACTGCCCTTTACCTTTATATATCCTTTCGGATTCGGCCTGCTCGGCCTGCACTTTCTTTTAATCTGTTTTAAAAAACCAAAATGATAATAGCGGCAATACTACTCGTTGTTATCGCTTTGCTAGGCGCGCCCTTATTCACCGTTATTGCTGCCGGTGGTTTACTTGCCAGTCACAGCGCAGATATCAGCCCGGATATCCTGATCATCGAAATGAATCGGCTGGCATCATCACCCAATATGATCGCCATACCGTTGTTTACCTTTGCCGGCGTACTAATGTCGAGCGGTGGTGCACCGCAGAGACTGGTCAATTTTTACCGCGCCGCATTCGGCTGGATGCCTGGTGGCCTGGCCATTGTAGCCATCGGTGCCTGCGCTTTTTTTACCGCCTATTCCGGCGCCTCAGGCGTCACCATACTGGCACTCGGCGGACTGCTTTACCCCATACTCAGGGGCGAAGGTTATAAAGAAAAATTCTCTCTGGGACTGCTCACTACATCAGGCTCACTGGGCTTGCTGTTCCCACCCAGTCTGGCCATCCTCATCTACGGCATCGTGGCCGGGGTCAGTATCGAACATATGTTTTTTGCCGGCCTCGTTCCGGGCACCCTGCTTATGATCATGCTTGCCATCTACAGCATGTTCCAGGGTAGCAAGAACCATGTCATCAAACACAAGTTTGAATTAAGCACCCTGCTGACGACCATAAAAGGCAGCATCTGGGACCTGTTACTGCCTGTCGGTGTTATCACTGGCATCTTTGGCGGTTTTGTTTCCATCATGGAAGCTGCTGCGGTAACCGCCGCCTACGTCATCATTGTTGAGGTCTACATCTACAAAGAAATAGATCTGCAAACACAATTCTTCGGCCTGCTTGTTGAAACCTGTGTATTGTTTGGCAGCCTGCTCGCTATCCTGCTGGTCGCACTCGGTCTAACCAACCTGATGATCGATGCACAGCTGCCGATGATACTTCTGAACAGCATCGAAGAGCACATCAGCAGTCCGCTGCAATTTTTACTGCTGCTAAATTTTTTCCTGCTGCTGGTCGGCGCCATGATGGACATCTTTTCCGCGATCATCGTCGTCGTCCCGCTGATCCTGCCTCTCGCTACACGTTATGGCATCGACCCGGTACACCTTGGCATTATCTTCCTCGCCAATCTCGAAATCGGCTATTCGACACCACCGGTTGGTATAAACCTGTTCATCGCAAGCCAGCGTTTTGGCAAGACCATCATCACCCTGTTTAAATCAACGCTGCCATATCTGTTGATCATGTTCATCTGGTTATTAATGATTACTTATATACCCGAACTTTCCCTGTGGTGGAAAGATTGAGGCAACTCTGATTAATTATCATAAAACCTGCGGGCTTTTAAGCGTACATATTCAAGGCATGTTTCGCAATGAATGCCCAGTAATATTTATTATGGGCCTTCATAAGGAACATAACGCAGATGATGTGCGCTTAAAAGCCCGCCCTGTGGGGCTCTAGCCAAAAGCCAGACTCCGCGTTATTGCTTTTCATCGTGCAATAAGCATGCTTTCAAAGCAATGCCTTGTTTCTGGCTTTTGGGTAGAGCCAGAATTTATGATAATTTATCAGAGTTGCCTTAAAATAAGATGAAATATCGAACCGATAGCGTTATTCTTATTCTATAGTTGTACTGGTATCAAATACGGAGAAATGAAATGCAAAAACCCTGGTTAAAGAGTTACCCCGAAAGCGTTCCTGAAAATATCGATATCAATGAATTCTCTTCTGTCGCAAACATCTTTGACACCAGCATTGCAAAATTTGGCGATCTGCCGGCCTATACCAATTTTGGTAAAACGCTCTCCTATCACGAAGTTGATGTTTACACCGCACAGTTAGGTGCTTACCTGAAAAATGAACTCGGTCTCGAAAAAGGTGACCGTGTTGCAGTGATGATGCCCAACCTCCTGCAAAATCCTATCGCTATCTTCGGCATCCTTCGTGCCGGTCTCGTCGTTGTGAACACCAATCCTTTATACACCACCCGCGAACTAAAACACCAACTCAACGATTCTGGCGCCAAAGCGATCATCATCGTTGAGAATTTTGCCAGCGTGTTAGAGCAGGTTATCGATGACACACCTATCGAGCAGGTCATCACTACAAAGATGGGCGACATGCTGTCACCGGTCAAAGGTTTCCTCATCAACACCGTTGTTAAATACGTTAAAAAAATGGTACCGGCGTTTCACCTGAAGGACGCCATCACTTTTAACCAGGCATTAAAACTCGGCTCACAACATCGTTTTCAAACAGTTTCTACCGATCATGAAGACATCGCTTTTCTACAATACACGGGGGGCACTACCGGAGTCTCTAAAGGCGCAATATTAACCAATAGAAATATGGTCGCTAACATGCTGCAGGCATCGGCGTGGATCGATAATTATCTTGGCGACATAAAAGGCACCATCATCACTGCTTTGCCGCTATATCATATCTTTTCACTGACGGCCAACTGCCTGACTTTTATGCGTTATGGCTGGTGCAATTACCTGATTACCAACCCGCGCGATATGAACGGTTTTGTTAAAGAACTCAAAGCTGTCGACTTCAACGTACTGACCGGTGTTAATACATTATTCAACGGATTATTAAATCACCCTGATTTTAAAACCATCGATTTCAGCAATTTTGCCTTCGCCCTCGGTGGCGGCATGGCAGTGCAACGTGGCGTTGCTGAACGCTGGAAAGAGGTAACCCATACCACGCTGATCGAAGCCTATGGCCTGACTGAAACATCACCAGCTGCCTGCATGAACCCGATGGACCTGAAAGAGTTCAACGGCAAGATCGGCCTGCCCATCTCCTCTACCGAAGTATCGATACAGGATGATGACTGGAATGAGATCGCCATCGGCGAGCAAGGTGAAATATGTATACGTGGTCCACAGGTAATGAAAGGTTACTGGCAGCGCGCCAAAGAAACATCCAACGTACTAAGTAATGATGGCTGGTTACACACTGGCGATATAGGTTTTATGGATGAAGCCGGGTTCGTACAGATCGTCGACCGCAAGAAAGACATGATCCTGGTCTCAGGCTTTAACGTGTTCCCTAACGAAGTAGAAGAAGTGATAGCCGATCATCCAGACGTTGTCGAAGTCGGCGTTATCGGCAAACCTGATGAACATAGTGGCGAAGTGGTCATGGCTGTCGTGGTCAAGAGTGATGATTCATTAACTGAAGACGCATTAAGGGATTTTTGTCGAGAAGGCTTGACCAGCTACAAAGTGCCCAAGTCGATCATATTTACCGACGAGCTGCCAAAAACAAACGTTGGTAAAATATTGAGGCGCGAACTGCGTGATCAATATATAACTGGCACCTGAAAAAGCTTCGCTTTTTAATGAAAAGTAAAAAGTGAAAAACTATAGAAACGAGTACTTGCCACTGGCGATAAATTCCAGTTCTTCTTTCGTACTCTGCCGCCCTAAAGTTTCATTCAGTTCAGGAAACCGTCCAAACTTTTCGATCACGAAGTGATGGCTTTTTGCGAAGCTTAAAGTCACTTCAAACGACTTCCTGTTTTCTTCCGGGACATCGAGTACCAGCTGTTCATACGCCCTGATAGATAAATTTTGTTTTTCAATATCTTCAGCATGCTCAAGCGGCAGATAGAAAAAACTGCGTTCGACCGCATGGCATTTACTGTCATCGCCTGCACCGATACCATCGATACATAAGACCTGTGCTTTTCTGTCCTGCGCAAACGACGCTGCAGTGCCACGATGTATATGCCGGGAAAACTGATCAAGCAAAATAATCAAAGCCAGCCGGCCGCGAAATGAATCGACCCAGTGATCTAACTCACCACTGATAGCTTTCTCATAATCGACACCAAACTTTATAAATATTTCACTATCATATGCCGAGCCGTTCTTAAACCACATATCAGCTTTTGTTACATCCGCAGTATAAGGCGTTGGAAAAGCCCCGAACCAGAACTGCAGGATGTCTTCGATACGATTTGTCATATAAAAATAGTTTTAAACCTCTGAGATGTATGCATTTCACCATATCGTGAAGCAATCACCAATATCCACTAGCAAGTATATTAAAAATACACCAAACTACCGGCATTAAAATTTAATATCAGTAAACATCATGGCACGTCTAATTATTCTTATTGCTGTCGCGGGTATCGCTTTGATTCTCTGGCATAAAATCTCTAAAAGCAAAGGCGAACAACGCAAGAAAATGATCATGTGGAGCGTTATCATCAGCGTTTTAGTCGTGCTGGGGATATTAGGCGTCACCGGACATCTCAATATTATTACCGCGATGATCGCCGGTGCTGTTGCCCTGCTGCCACGAGCTATTCAGCTACTGAAATACCTGCCTATTGTCAGCCGGTTGTATCAACAGCACGGACAGCCAGATGCGCAAAACCAGCAACAGTCTCAGTCACCGCCAAATGGCAAGCAAACCATGAGTACCGAACAAGCCATGGAGGTTCTGGGACTGAAATCCGGCTATTCTCCAGAAGATGTAAAACAGGCGCACCGCCGTATGATGCAAAAAGTCCATCCGGACCGGGGCGGTTCAGATTATCTTGCCGCACAGATCAACCAGGCGAAGGATCTTTTGCTGGGCTAGTGTTTGGTGTTAGACATCTACTGTTGGTTTGTCGTTAGGCCTTGCGGCTCTCGCACCACGGGCGCCATAATAATATTTCTTGGCTTTTTTTCTGCAGCCCAAAAGAGTACCTCACCCGCGGTGCGAATACCGCAAATCCTAATCAAAAATACCAGATAAATGCTAAACACCATAAACTTCCTAAAGGTATAAAATCCTG
>JADFWF010000132.1 GCA_015222965.1 Pseudomonadota bacterium
ACATTCAGCAGGTTGGCTGCCGACATCACCATTCGTTGCACCTGTTCTGCCTTGTAAAACGGATTGTCGCTTTCCAGTACCTGTAAACTGATACTGGCTTTGACTCGATAGGGTTTTAATGTGGGCAGGTGTGCCTGTTCTTCCATCGTTAAACTGGTTATAAAAACGGGTAAAATATGGCTGCTCCAGATAAATAATAAGACAGAAAGGTGCTCGTCTCTTTCATGTGCATGTTGACCTCCACCCGTTAGCGAGGCCATCATTTGAAAGGGGCCAGACCCCGAAATTTTGGGTTCTAACATGCTACGTAAAGCAGCCATTTCCGGTTCCACTCCAAAGGCTGTCGCAACAGCATGCATCGGGTGAGAACTGTCGTTGAGCTTGTCGGTGGCATCCAGCAAGATATCGAAGCTGATACTTTCAGCAGCAGCAGTTGCACCCTGGGCAATACGGTTCGCTTCCGCCGGTGTTACAAAATCAATAATGGGCATGGCATTGCTGTCGATACTGACGGTGCGGGTTCTGGTCAGGGATTCCGGGTTGAATTCAAAGGCGACAGCCAACGGCGGTAAGCTCAATGCATATTCGATGATCATGCCTTTTGCGGTGTTAATCATGTAAACCTCCTTGTTGATGATCGAGGTTTATTTTTGCTTAACTTATCTGATAATTGACTGGTGACTCGAAGTGGGTTTCCGGAAAAATGTCCCTGCAGCGATAAAGAGAGTTGATTACTGCTGTGCAAATCCTGTGCCTGTTGTTGAATCTGTTCGGATATTTTACGTGCCAGATAAACCGGGTCTCCCTGCCAGCCAGCTGACAGGCGAATGGTTAAATTATCGATAGTGACTTTATTATTGTTCATGTGTTTTCTGCCGAAATAATTTCTTTGGGTAAATAGCTTGCCAAATGCCTCAATTGATTGGTTCGAGTTTGACCATCGGTTTTTTGTAATACGCGCCACACGCCGATAGTGATATGTTCTAAATTGATGGGTACTGTTTCTGCTGCGGCCAGAATGGCGGCATGATTAGCGGCATTGCGAATTTCCCCACCCGACAGGGCAACGGCTTCGGCCACCAGTGGCAAATCCAGATTTTCTGACAGGGGAGCCAGAGGTGGTATTAATTTCTGCCATAAAGCCAGCCGTTCTTTAATTTCCGGGCGTGGAAAAGTTAATACAAAATGAAACCGACGCTGAAATGCCTGGTCGATCTGTTTACGCAGATTGGTGGTCAAAATGCAGGGGCCCTGATGTATTTCGATACGTGACAGCAGGTGGCTCACTTCCATATTGGCATAGCGGTCGCGTGCATCTTTAATCTCTCCGCGTTTGCCCATCAGTGCATCGACTTCATCGAACTGTAACAGGATGTTCTGTCCCTGCACCGCATCGAACAGCGCGTTCAGATTTTTTTCGGTTTCTCCTATGTATTTGCTGATTAATGATCCCAGATCCACACGATACAGTGACCAGCCCAGTTCATTAGCGATGACGCTCGCCGCGAAAGTTTTTCCGGTTCCGGAGGGGCCGCTAAACAGGGCGATAGGGCCACCGGCAGGTCGGCCTCCCCATTCATTAACTACCTTGTCTGCATAATGAATCCAGTGTAAATATTCATTCAACATTCTGCGCTGGGATGGTGGAATGATCAGGTCATCCCATCCGGCATCGATGGTGATATGTACGGCACCTGGAATGGATAAAGGTTGTGGTGGTAATCCACTAATTTGAGCTAAAACGACCGGGTGGGGTTTGAGTTGAAGCATCGGGCCTTCGCCCTCTATCAGTAGTAAACCACGAGAAACCAGTAATCCCTGGTGCTCAGTCAGTTGCTGTAGTGAAAGATATTCTTCAGCATTGAGCGCAAGCAGTCGATGTATAAATGCCAGTGAGGGGTAGA
>JADFWF010000133.1 GCA_015222965.1 Pseudomonadota bacterium
ATTATTGCTGCAACACAATGATTTCGCTTCAGCACATATCATTTCGACATCATCTTCGGTAAATTTTTCAGGGATGATGCTTTTAAAATATTTTGAAACAGCAGCCAGCAACGAGACTACTACATCCTGATTACCTGGTTTCTTCAGCGCATCTTCTATGGTATTGATAAAAGCCTGCCCCCTGGGGCTAAGAACTTTTTCCAGCATCAAAGCATAAGGATTATTCTCTTCCAGTAGTGACTTTAACTGCTGTTTAATTTTTTCATAATCAGTATGCGCTTCTACATCAACTGGCAGATCATCAGCAGATGCATGTAAGAATCCCACATAAAAACTTCGCTTCGTTTTTGTTTTTGACCAAAGCTTTTCTTTTTCCTGTTTAGTGATAAGCCCCGGCTGCAATACCAGACGAACAGATTCGATCATATCGCTCTGCTCTTCTTCAAACGGTAGAAACTCGATCAAAAAATCTGCCAGTTCCTTTCCGGTCTTCCCTTCGACAACCGCCGGCTTCTCCAGCATCCGTCGTGCATTTTCAGCCGTTGGCATCGCCCACCACGCACGCGCTGCTAACTCATCGGTCAGACCCGGGGCGTGAACAGCAGCGACGATCGCCTCGGGTTCACCTAACAATAATAACTGCGCCAGGGTATCATCACGCGCCTGCCCCATACGTGTCCAGCGCTTAAGATAAACCGGATACCCCCCTGGCGACCCCATGACGTGGGTACTGAATAGTGCTTTAACTTCTTTGATATAGGGTTCGTCTTTACCTATGGCATTTAACGGGACTTTCGCTTCACCTTTCGAGGTCAATGCAAATACCGTCATTTTTGATTCATCGATACGCACAGCGTGCAGCTCCTGTGCGAGCAAAACGTTTAGACGTAGATTATCTTCAGCTGAGAGCGCCATTTAAAAGCTTTTTTTACCGCAGAGGCGCAGAGGCGCGGAGAAAAACAAATTATTTTTTAATAACATTACTAAAAGCTGCATGGTTTTACTGAACATTTACTTGTATTTTTAATAGAAACAAAAGATTTTCTCTGCGTCTCTGCGGTGAATAAGTTTAATTTAACTGAACCCTGACACCAAAGGGTACTTTAGTTTTTCCTTTAACCAGCCAGGTCACGGGGTAATATGGCTCCACATCCGGGAACACACCTTCGGCATCGGTAAAATACACCAGCAGATCCGGTGCTTTATCCTGTTGTTCCACCCATTCGAATACCGGTTTAAAGTTGGTGCCACCACCGCCACGTATCTCAACATCAAATTGAAACTGGTCCCATGCTTCGAATACCCACGGGCAACCGTAATTTAGTTTTGAATCGCAGGTAAGCAAAGTAACACTGGCTCGCACCTGACTTTTTATGGCGTCGATCTCAGAGATAAATTCCTCGATTTCTTCCTGATCTATCGAACCGCTGGTATCAACGGCCACGACGATATTGGTTTCATGGCTGCGCATGCTGGGATAGACAGCAGGGTCACCACGGCGTGATGAAGGTCTTGCATAACTGTAATCTTCCCTTGCTGTAGCTGACATGTATCGTGCGAGTAACATCCGCCAGGGCAGCTTAGGCTGAAGCAGATGATCGACCATTCTTGCCATCTCTCCCTCCAGTTTGCCTGACTGTAAGGCCTGTTGAGCCGCACCCGCCAACCGCTGCTCCCATTGCAGGCTTAACTCATCTTCTTCCTGTGGTGACATAGCAGCTGGTTGTGGTGACATACCACCCTTACCAGCGTCATCCTGATTTTTATCCTGATCGCCCTGACCTTCACTTTGCTCATCGTTTTCTTTTTCCTTCTCTTTACCGCCACCGCCTTTATCCTGACGAGATTGCTGATCATCACTGTCAGCTTCATCTGACTTTTTCTTATCTTCCAGATCACGCTCGCCATCATTATCATTGTCTTCGAGACAGGGATAAATTTCTTCGGCAGTCATGCCTTCGTATTCACGAAGATGCATTATGTCAGGTGGCGGTTTTAAACCGTCATGGATCAACATCGGATTCACCGCATAGTCACAGGCCAGATCCCAACGATGTTTTATGCGGTGGCCACGACGATGAAAATGGGAAAGCGCGCAATGCAATGCCTCGTGAGAGAGCACGAACTGGGTTTGCTCCTGATCCAGAGCATCGATATAGTCTGTGTTGTAATAAAAGGTTTTACCGTCACTAAAAGTTGTTTCACACCACTTGGGATCACCGGCGACCATTGGCAATCGTAAGACCAGCGCGCCGAGAAACGGCTTATCCAGAATCAGGCGTGTTCTGGCGGTAGCGAGTTTTTTTTCAACGTCGGGGAAGCTTGACATAACAGCTTAATGAATAACGAATAATGAATAATGAATAATACTGAGAGAATAAACCATGTTTTTAGCTTCTAATTATTCACTATTCATTATTCGTTATTCATTGCTTTAATACAGCATCAAATCTGCAATTTTATCTGCCCAGCTGGCAAATTCGGGCACAGTGAAAATATCCTGGCCGATGGCACGGTGCATATCAGACACCATCATCACGCCCATCTCACGCTGCGGGAAACGGTTCGCGTAACTCAAAATGTTGCCGTGAACTTTCATTGCTTCATCGGTATCTTTTGCACGGATAGCACGACCGACTAATGCAGTTGCTACCGCATATTGCAGGTCAATCTCTTTTGGCGTATCAACTTCTTCACCATTGATGATGGCATCGAGGTCTGGCATCTGATCGAGGCTTGCTATAAATGCGGCTAGTTCGATACCTGCGGCTTTTCCGACACAGGCCTGTAACGCGCCAGAAAACAATTCTGGATGATCTTCAAATTTATGCAGAGCACGATGCGCGAATTCCCACGAGCGAGGTGATGGGAAAGCGACTGGATTTTGTGAAGCATCAAATTCAAATAACAGGTCCTGCCGAAAACGTAAAAATGCGATGACACGTTCATCTATACCATTGGCATATGCCCAGGCAGCCCAGTCATCCAGATTGATATCAACTTCATAGTGAGAGAATCGATTCGCCAACGGTGCCGGCATACTGTAAGTCACACCGCGGTCACCCTGCCTGTTACCGGCAGCGATTATGGCCCAGCCTGCTGGCACTTCATACTCACCCAGTTTTCTATCAAGGATTAACTGGTATGCCGCAGCCGATACACTCGGTGGTGCTGAGGTGATTTCATCGAGAAATAAAATACCATTTTCACCGTGACGTTCGGCGTTAGGCAGCATGGCTGGTACGGCCCACTCCACGGAGTCGCCCACTTTGAATGGAATACCACGCAGGTCGCTGGGTTCCATCTGTGACAGACGAATATCGATCAACGGGGTATTTTGCCTTGCAGCAACCTGTGCAACCATCTGTGATTTACCCACACCCGGTGCACCCCATAACATCACCGGTGTATGATGACCGCTTTGTGTGCTTATGAATTCTTTTTCTACGACGGTTAATAAATGTGCTGGACGCATAATTCCTGTATCTTCTAATTATTGTTATCGTCATTTGAACCGAAGGGAGAAATCTAACAGCCTCGGTGTAAAAGATCTTTCACATTCGCTCAAGATGACAGAATCAGTTGCTTAATTAATTGTTCCTTACTCGACTACCATGTCGTCAAAACCTGCGAGCACATACAACCTTTTTGCTTCTTCCATATTTTTTTCGACACCATTACCTTCCTGGTACATCATGGCCAGGGTCGTGAGCGAGCCAACCAGACCCTGTTCACCTGCTCTGGTAAACCACTTCACCGCTTCCTCAGCATTTTGATCAACACATTCACCTTCCATATACATAAAACCCAGACCATGCTGAGCGATCGCATGGCCTTGCTCAGCCGCAGCACGCATATATTCGGCTGCTTTGGCATCATTTGCTACGATACCTAAACCGTTCTGATACATGATGGCACAACGGTGCTGTGATTCAGCATCGCCTGCCTCTGCAAGCGGCGCTAAAAATTGTAATGACTGCTTGAAATTCTTGGCTTCAAAAGCAGCGATACCACTGGAGAAGCTGGCATCGATATCACTCACTTCAATTGCTTCATTGCTGCTATCGTTTGTTGAGTCTTCTGTCATGGTTACTCTCGTGAATAAAACGATGAGTTTATCACGGCTATATTCACTACATATACCAACAATTGCATGGTTTATTAAGTGCTGAAATAAGACCAGGCACTCCTGGCTGGACAGAATGCCCGCTTACGACCAATAGCGGACATGTGAGAAAAAACCAAAGTCAAAAGATTTTCACCGCAGAGACGCGGAGGCGCTGAGTTTTATTTTGTTAACGGCGCCGCAGGCGCTATTAACAGTGCACAGTACTATGTTTTCCTCTGCGTCTCCGCGTCTCTGCGGTGAAGGCTTTTCAAAGTCTCTAAAGTCAGCTTTGGCTCAACAGCAGCCAAACGAAAAACGGCGATGCCTGTTCACACAGACATCGCCGTTCCTATCATGCAAAGTAGGATTCTTTAGCTTCTGCGTCTCGCGATTCCAACAAGCCCGATCAAACCAGAGCCAAATAACCAGACTGCTGCCGGTACTGGTACCGCGGGCACGTCTACCGCACCTTCGATAACATCATTTGCGCAGGTAAATTCCCAACGTAACGCAAGTTCGTCACCGTTCAGTAATTCAGTACCTGCCAGATCAATAGAGAAATCAACCGTATCGGCACCAACACTCCAGCTGCCAGCATTACCCAGTGCTGACGTACCATCACTATCACGGTCGACAGCCACTTCATGCTTGTTTCGAAAATAACCACTGCTGAGGAACTCATCAGACATTTTGATATCTGCAAAATTACTGCTTGAATTCAGACTGTATAAAGTACCCGTTCCAGCCTCATTTTCATTCATCCAGCGATCATCCAGTGAAAAACCATGGCTCCAGACAGTGCCGTTGCTGGCCTGGTCGGCCTCATAATTTGGACTGCCAACGGGATCCCAGGAATTATTTAAAAACAGATCACCGTAACCAATGCCCCTACCACCATAGGTAAGCCCGCTGAATAATCCATTATCACCTTTACCGGCGAACGTGGTATTGATGCTTACGGTTAACATCGTGCCGTTGACCTCAACATCCATAAAATTGATCTGGAAGTTGTTAGTACTGCCGATAACATCGCCATATCCATGGTTATTGTCACCAATATAGTTATCCATGATAGTCACAGTCACGGACTGTGCTGATGATGCGGCTAGTAGCAGGGCTGCTCCTGATATAATTCCAGTTTTATTCATGGTGATTTCCTATTTAATTCCTGTGCTCTCAAATGCGCCATTCCTGGCAAATTTATTTATTATAACTTAACGATGATTATTGCAATATGTATGCCAAACGATATAAAACGATATAAATCAGATGTTTACTTCACAGGATGAATTAGTTTTTTAAAGTTAACGCGTTGACATACAGCAATTGCTTCATTCTGTAAGTATTTGTTTACAAAACGATAAAACATGATTAAATTTTAGCCGATAGTATCTAGTACAAATGTATTAACGCCTGTACAAAAAGACATGACTTTTTGTTTTTAACCAATATAATCATCATGTTAAGCAATGTCTTCAGTAGCTGCAATTGTGTAATATTAACCGACAAAATATAGCGTAATGACTAAATTTCTCAAAACCCGATTGACCTTTTCATGGATTTTGACATGAATATTCTTGAGACTAGCTAACTACCCTCCCATCACGCTCACACGACTCCCTCTAAAGAGATACTAACCACGCATTCCAAAATCAACTCACACTAGGTATAATCTGCGCCCATTATTCGACAAAAGTTTAATTAGTGTACTTTTAATAAGGTCGTTAAATTAACTCAGGCGAAAAGAATCAAAGTTGTTGCCACAACGGTTTCAACGATACATACAATGTTTAGAAGCCCTATGAGGAAACTAAGATGAATCAAGATTACTATAATGCTGTAACAAAAATGGAAGACGCTGGTGTTGATCCAGAGTACATCGTAGGCTGGGAAGGCGGTTATGTATTAAACCCACCTCGCGAAGAACAGCGTGTAACTGAAGCTTATGAAGCTGGTTACGAAGACGGTAAAGAAAAAAATGCTGATAACTTCAGCAACTGGACTAAATAAGTAATTATCTAGTTCCGAAAAAAAGCCGGTACGGGTGAAAACCCGTACCGGCTTTTTTTATGTCTGCTTCCGGCCAGCAACGGACATACAAAACAAAGTCAAAAGATTTCACCGCAGAGGCGCGGAGACGCAGAGTTTATTTTGTTAACAAC
>JADFWF010000134.1 GCA_015222965.1 Pseudomonadota bacterium
AATTCCGGGACGTGAGTTAAACGGTGTTCATTTTGCGATGGAGTTTTTGACAGCTAACACCCGTGTTTTATTAGACTCGGGTCAGCTGGATCCTGATTTAAATGACAGTAACATTATTTCAGCAAAAGATAAAAATGTCGTGGTTATCGGTGGTGGCGATACCGGTACTGACTGTATCGGTACATCATTACGTCATGGTTGTAAGTCGATGGTCAATTTTGAATTATTGCCGCAGTCACCTGCCGAACGTGCTGAAGATAATCCATGGCCTTTGTGGCCGTTGATCCATCGTGTTGACTATGGGCACGAAGAAAGCACTGACCGTTTTGGCCGTGATCCGCGTGAGTACCGTATCCTTACCAAAGAATTTATCGATGATGGCAACGGTAATGTTTCCGGTGTGAAAATCGTTGAAGTACGCTGGGCGAAAGTAGATGACCAGTGGAACATGGAAGAAGTAGAAGGTACTGAAAAAATCTGGGATGCGGATCTGGTTCTATTATCTATGGGTTTCTTAGGGCCGGAACATTATGTTAGTGATTCGGTAGATATCGATTATGATGTGCGCTCAAATTACCAGGCGGATCATGGTGTGTATACTACAAATGTCGCTGGTGTTTTTGCCGCTGGCGATTGTCGCCGAGGACAGTCTTTAGTTGTCTGGGGAATTAATGAAGGTCGGGAAGCGGCTCGTGAAATAGATCGTTATCTCATGGGTGATACCTTGTTGCCATAAACATAGATAAAACCCCATAAAAAAAGCGACATTTAATGTCGCTTTTTTTATGGGATTTTTAAGTTGATATTAAGCGATGGCATTAATTACTGTTTTTTTTTGCTCGTATTGATCCAGGAATTTATCCAGGAACTGCTCTGAACCATTGTCAAAATCGATGAAAGCAAGATTTAACATGTATTCATCTTGCGACATTCTTTGTACCGACATCATGCGGCAGTTCGCGTAAAGTTTTTTTGTTTCATCGCCTAGAGGCAACTCTGTGATTATCTTCAAACGTATATGGCTAACAGCATGACTCTGAATGCCGCGAGGTTCGATCTCGTCAGTGACCCAGGTGTCGCAGATAATCTGCAGGCCACAACTTGAAATGTTGCGGGCAGATACTGTTAGTATGTTGCCACTATCCAGCACCATATCGACAGGGAGTTTGATTTCATAGCGTGGCGTTTGCCTTCTTTCTGTAACGCCTGGTATATCTATAATCATGATTGTAAGAAATAAGTTAGCTTATTTAACAACATTGTAGCGAATATAGTCATTTTATCAACAAATCACAGACGTTTCTGACAAAAGGACACATGTGTGAACCTTTATGGGCGATTTATTCTTATTCTAATATGTTAATATTCGCCACCGTATTTAACGACAGATTAAGAGTTCAGGTGTCTTTCTGTCGTTTTATGTCAATTATTACATTTCAATGGAGAGTCGTAATGCCAGCAGATATAACCGAAACAGTCACAGAAACACTGTCGATAATAGATAAGATAGATGTCCAGCAATTAATAGAGACCTATGTTCTGCCCTGGGGTATTAATATAGTGATGGCGCTGGCAATATTCTTGCTTGGTAAGTTTGTTGTCAAGATGCTGGTCAAACTCGCTAAAAAGTTAATGACAAAGGCAAAGGTTGATAACATCCTTATTAATTTTATCGCCTCAATTATTAATACCATATTATTACTTTTTGTGGTTATCGCTGCACTGGACCAGTTAGGCGTAGAAACAACTTCTCTTATCGCATTGATCGGTGCTGCCGGCTTAGCTGTTGGTCTGGCGTTACAGGGCACATTGCAGAACCTGGCTTCAGGTGTCATGCTTATTATCTTCCGACCATTTAATGATGGTGACTTTGTCGAAGCTGCTGGTGTTTCCGGTGTGGTAGAAACGATAGGTATCTTTACTACAACGATGCGTACTGGCGATAACCGTGAAATCATTATTCCAAATGGCGAAATTTTCGGTGGCACCATAACCAATTATTCGAAACGTTCAACCCGCCGTGTCGATATGGTGTTCGGTATCGGTTATGACGATGATATTAAAAAGGCAAAAGATATCATAAGCCGTATCCTGGATGAAGACGATCGTGTTTTAAAGGATCCTGCGCCGCTGGTTGCTGTTGCCGAGCTTGCTGATAGCAGTGTGAATTTTAATGTACGTCCCTGGTGTAAGACGAGCGAATACTGGAATGTATATTTTGACACGCATGAAAAAATTAAACTGACATTTGATGCAGAAGGAATCTCGATCCCATATCCTCAGATGGATGTGCATCAGGATAAAGCTGCATAAGCAGCTTTAATAATTCTAGAAATATACAAAAGGAAAGAAAGATGAAAAAAAGTTGTTTCTTCTTAATACTGGCAAGTCTGGTTTCTCTATCGGGAAATACGCTTGCTGAAGAAAAAAAATCTGAAGAGAAATCACCGTGGACAAGTTCGGTAGAGCTGGGTTTTATACGCACCACCGGTAATACAGAAACACAGACGATCGCAGGAAAAGCTGACGTTGTTTATGAGGTAGAAAAATGGCGTCACACAGGTCACGCTGAAGGTTACGGTGCCGAAGCAAAGAATCAGACCACAGGTGAAAATGAAGTGTCTGCGGAGCGTTATCAGTTGTTGGGTAAAACGGACTATAAATTTACCAAACGTGATTATGTCTATGGTTTGATCAAGCTGCAAAAAGACCGGTTTAGTGGTTTTGAATATGATCATATAGTCTCTGCTGGTTATGGTCGAAAAGCGATCCTGCAGGATGATATGGAGCTCGACTTAGAGATCGGTCCTGGTGAAAGATTCTTCAAGGTTGACGTTCCTGGTGCTGAGTCTGATGAAGAAGCGGTTTTGAGACTGGCAGCTAAATACTGGTGGCAGATTACAGACGCTTCAAAATTTACCCAGTTGTTAAGCACAGATATCGGTGAGGAGATTACCTCGAGCGAGTCGATCACAGGGATAGAGGCGAACATCAATAAGACACTGGCATTAAAGTTTACCTATACGGTCAGGCATAAAACAGAAGTGCCGGCAGGTAATGAGAAAACAGATACGGAAACAGCGATGACGCTGGTATATAATTTCTAACTAGTTGTCCATTAAATAATTATGAAGCAATAAAAAAGCACTCTTGAAGAGTGCTTTTTTATTGTGTGATAGTTTTTTATCTAAAACTTAAAGCCTAAACCAGCAAATACTTCGCCCTGCATGAAAAAATTACCATTAACAGAAATAACGCAGCCGCCGTTACAGAATATTGCGGAGTTATTGTTATACATCGTGGCAAGGGCGCGTGTTTCCAGCCGCAATGCTATCCTTTCTGTCATCGGCCATTTTAGACCAAGGCCGATACTGAACGATGCACGCAGATCTGATTGAGCATCTGCATAGTCCGGGCTCAGATAAGTGAAACCCAGACCACCGGTGACAAATGTCTTTAAATTTTTCTCATCGGTGATAGGAGCGGTGCCGCCGAAATGTAAATAGTCAATCGTTAACGGGATGTCGACGCTGTTGCTCGGTACGGGTTGTTGAATTGTAATAGAGCTCAGCTGTGTAGATTGGTGGCTGTAATAGACCTCGATATTTTTTCCGCGCTCATAAGGGAAGCTGAGGATCAGTCCATAAATCTCAGAACTATTAAGCGTGTGTTTTTTATTGGTGTTTTCATCGACGAATTCACCGCCGCCTCTAAAACCCAGTAAAGGAATAATTTCTACGGAGTAAAGATTTGTGCTAAATAATAAAAGTGTCAGCAATAAAGTTCTGTTTAATGTCTTCATATGATTATTTTTATAATGTTGTAGTTATTTTTGATGATGCCTCGATGGCTTTCTGTTTGGCGGCATCGACCGAATTACCTCTTGCCAGAGCTACACCCATGCGGCGCTGCCCCTTAACTTCTGGTTTCCCGAATAAACGTATTTGTGTATCGGGCTGTTTTAAAGCTTCGTTAATATTGTTGAATAGTACTTGATCGGATTCGCCGCTGACCAGGATAACGCTGCTCGCGCTGGGGCCATGAAAATGGATATCGGGTATCGGCAGTCCCAGGATAGCGCGCGCATGTAGAGCAAACTGAGACAGATCCTGTGAGATCATCGTGACCATGCCGGTATCATGTGGACGCGGTGATACTTCGCTGAATATCACATCGTCATCTTTAATAAAAAGTTCTACACCAAAGATGCCGCGGCCGCCGAGGGCGTCAGTAATCTCTGTTGCCATGTGCCGTGCTTTTTTTATGGCGTCGGCAGTCATGGCCTGTGGCTGCCATGACTGCCGATAATCACCGTCGATCTGTACATGACCTATAGGTTCGCAGAAACTGGTGCCGTTTATATGTCGCACGGTTAGTTGAGTGATCTCATAATCAAAATCAACAAACCCTTCTATGATAACTTTACCTGCACCGCTACGGCCGCCTTCCTGTGCATAATTCCATGCACTATCGATGTCTGCCTGTGTCTTTATGGTGCTCTGGCCCTTACCTGAAGAACTCATGATCGGTTTGATGACGCACGGCAAACCGATGTTCTTGATGGCGTCATCAAACTCTTCTCGTGTCGTTGCAAACTGGTAAGGTGATGTAGACAGGCCCAGTTCTTCAGCAGCAAGCCGCCTGATTCCTTCGCGGTTCATGGTCAGCCTGGCCGCGCGTGCTGTGGGTATAACGGTAAAACCCTGCTCTTCAAGATCTACCAGTGTATCGGTCGCGATGGCTTCGATTTCCGGTACTATATAGTCAGGTTTTTCATTTTCTATGATATGACGTAAAGCATGACCATCAAGCATCGATATCACATGACTGCGGTGTGCTACCTGCATGGCGGGTGAATCAGAGTAACGATCAACCACGATGACCTCGACTCCGTAACGCTGTAGTTCGATAACGACTTCTTTGCCCAGTTCGCCACCGCCGCAGAACAGGACTTTGGTGGCGGTATTTGATAGAGGTGTTCCAATAGATGTCATTTTATTTCGGTCTGATTTTTTGTTAAATTATACTGTCATTGCGAGCAGAGCGTGGCAATCTCCTGCAGACATTTTTCCCGCTAATAGAGATTGCCACGCTCTGCTCGCAAAAACAATTTATTCTTGTTTATCGTTGGCATGTGGAGCAATAAAATGTAGAGCGTGACTGCTGTGTAACCTGTTTTATAGATTTTCCACAGACAGTGCAATCTTTACCTGTTCTACCGTATACCAAAAGCTTCTGGGCGAAATAACCCGGCTGACCGCTGATGCCGGTAAAGTCGCGTAATGTTGTGCCGCCTTCTTTGATGGCAAGGTCAAGTGTCAGTTTTATCGCATCAACAAGTTTCTGGATGCGGGCAAGTGAGATGTTTCCTGCTTTGCGTTTAGGGTTAATCCCTGCTCTGAACAAGGCCTCACTGGCGTAGATATTGCCGACACCGACGACGACATGACTGTTCATGATAAAAGACTTGATAGAGCATTGTCTTTTGTTTGCCTTTGTATGTAGATATTTAGCATTAAATACATCTTCTAGTGGTTCAGGTCCTAGCGGGCTTATTAATTTATGTTGATTGATATCTGTTGGTGCCCATAATACACAACCAAATTTTCGAGGGTCGCGCAGCCGTAAAATCGTATTGCCGGAAACTGTAATATCAATGTGATCATGTTTTTCAGGCGGTGTCTTGTTTGTGCAGATACGTAAGCTGCCGGACATGCCCAGGTGAATGATGATGTTGCCATTATCAAGTTTCAGGTAGATGTATTTTGCACGGCGACATACTTGAAGAACTTTTTTGCCTTTGGCCAGAGAAGGCAGGTCTTTTGGAATCGGCCAGCGCAATTTGTGCTGACGAATGGTTATGCCCGTGATTGTCCTGTTCTTTAGGTGTGGTTCTATACCGCGGCGGCTGGTCTCAACTTCTGGCAGTTCAGGCATCGCGTTCAGTAGCTGGTTTTCAGGTAAGGCGCTTAAAGATCTCTTTCGATTTCATCAGTATCAAGCTGACCACTGACGCGTCGACGGACATGTGACCATGAAACACCTATGCTTAATACACTAGCTAGCATGATTTCAATAATGTAACTGATGACGCGAAAGTTGTCTGTAGAGAGGCCTAAGACGTCGATGATCAGCCATATAGCCAGGCCGAAAAACGCGGCGGCAAGTATTATGCCGATGGCACCAAGCGAACCCAGTGTTGCACGGATCAGCATTGCCCAGCCGATAAGAAGCACTACACCTAGAAAGGCTTTGAGGATGCTAAATTCAGGAAGCGACTCAGATACCCAGTGATAGTATGAATGGCCTTCAGGGTTGTAAGTAGCAAAAACAACGATAATAGCAAAAATGAAACGGACTAAAAAGCTGTCCCAGCCAAAACTGTTTTTTGTTGCCATTTTATGTGTCCAGGTAAATTAAGTTAGGCATATTATACGTTTTTATAAATGCCGTAAGAAGTGTGTTCCGAAAAATAAAATAATAGTCATTTTCCTATGCTGGAGATGATGCCTTATTACTGCGGCACGATAAGGTTGTTGTACGCCTCGATGTCCAGATGATATTCCAGACCGATCTCCGGCCGCGCCAGGATCAGCCAGGGGTCGGTATCGGTTATAAGGTAATTGATAGGTTGTTGCTGGCCTTCTAAATAAATGAAAACTTCGCCGAGCGCCTCACGCGTCATATATTCATGTACGGCAAAAGCCTGATCATGCAGCCAGTGATCAATGGTCTTATTGATAGTGTCAGCACTGATGTCGATATTGCTCTTCAGAAAACCTTTTTCATTCCTGGAGATAGTCTGATTAATGAGGATCAGTTTTTCTATACGTTCTGTTTTTGGTAACAGGTTAAGCGAAACCAGCGTGCCAAAATTAGAACTTAGCAGCGGATAATAGACATCTTCTATCGTGTACACAGTTTTATCAAGCCGGATATATCGTAAATTAGTTGCCGGGTTAATAATGCCGAAGGCTATCGTTTGGTCGTTGAACTTTATTGACGTGCCTGGTTTGTTCAGTCCCAGGCTGGTTAGATCGGTCTCATCGATTGAATACTTGCTATGTACTGGCGCATTGATCAGCTTGAGTATCGAGTTGATACGAAAATCATTTGCTGCGATAGTTACGGGTCTTTCTATCTGCCAACTGTTATTCTTTTGCCTGAGGATGGAAGTGGTGTTCTGCTTGTGTTGTATGATGATCGATGTGATTTCATCAGTATTGATCGTACTAAGTTTTTCCAGGTCTGTGTTTTTTTTCTCACTGAAATAAATCACTGAAGCCAATGAGATAGCAACGATTAAAAGAATCAGGTTGAGTAAGTTCTTCTGTTGCATTACTTGTTTTAGTTTTATCGGTTCTTGCGAACGTACCAGATGCGAAAGCCGATAAGCAGCAGAAATAACGGGATGACCAGGAGGAAACCAAAGCCGATGAAGACCAGTTGAGTATCACTCAGCGACAGTTTTGTATCAGCCGCTGGTGTTGCTTCGACAGAGATGAAGTCGTCATCACCGATCAGCCAGTTAAAGATGTTCAAGCCGAGATTTAGGTTTGCACCAGCACCGATGTATGTATCTGAGAGAAAATCACTGTCACCGATAACAACTATGCGCTGCGACCCGGATTGTTTTACTCCTGGGCGATGTAGAGCGACAGCGATAGTGATAGGTCCCGCGACATCACCAGAAGCAGAATCAAAAGTCATCTCTTCCTGCAGACCGCTGGTTTCGGTCCAGCTCTTGCCGCTTGAACCAAACAGTGCTTCAGCCTGCCAGTTATTCACGGTATCTTCGCTAGTCAACGGGCTGATGCCACGCGCCAGTGGAAATAGCGTGTTGTAGCGGATGGTGTTAGTAATAAGATGTGGAAAATATTCTGTTACCGGGATAATTCCCGGGTGCTGGATATTGAGTGTTTGCCTGAGCTCAGGATTGTTATCGATGATAACACCGTCCTGCAATTGCAGCCCCAGTGATCTGGCGATTTTATCCAGCCCGTAAAGTTCACCGGGATCACTCAGCCATAACAGGTTGCCACCGCTATCGATATAATTTTCTATATGTTTTATTTCGCCAGCCAGATATTCATTTGTTGGTGCTGCGATGATCAGTAACTTTGTGTTTTCAGGTAAATTGTTCTCTAGTAAATTGGACGTCCGCAGGTTGAAGCCCATGTCGGTCAGCTGAGTATTGAGAGTGGTGTATGCGCGATTATCGCTGCCGTTTATGTTGCGCTCACCATGACCGCTCAAAAATACCACCTGTTGATTGTCGCGCCTGTTTAGTCTTAGCAGAGCATTGCTTATCGCCTGTTCGCTCAGTGAGTCGATGAGTTCCATGCGATCGTTATAATAGATCACGAAAGCAAATGGCTTGTTCATCACAACGCCATCCTTCTGGATCTGATCGATATCGATATCCGGGTTTAACAGGCGCAGTTTGAAGTCTGGTTTTATCCTCTGATAGCGTGTAATTATTTCCTGAATCGCCTGTTTGGTCACGTCATCATTACTGTATGCGTGAACGGTGACAGGTTTGTCCAGAGTATCGAGCAGATCAACGCTGTTGCTGGACAGTGAGTGGCGTTTGTTTGCGGTCAGATCAAATTGATGATTATAGTGATCTGTGACCCATGCTAGCATGCCGAGGATGCAAATAAACAACAGCAAAAAGACGGCCTTCTGAAGATTGAGTTGCAAGCGGGTTTGATTCGACAATTTCATCTTCTACGACTGTAAACGTTGCGTTTCAAGTTGTCTTATCGCCAGCACGATAAATCCGGAAATGAATAATAGAAAGTAGGCGATATCTTTTGTATTTAAAATGCCACGGAGTAATGGTGAGAAATGGGTGTGCAGCGATAAATAATTTAATACATTGACGCTGCCATCTGTGGCGGTATTGTTATTAAGCAGCCACAGGAATAGTAATAGGCCAAAGGTGCTCATTGCAGCGATCATTGGATTATCCGTTAAAGACGACATGTAGAGGCCGGCTGCGCTAAACGCGGCCAGCATGAGGAACAGGCCAAAAGCACCGGAAAACAATTTAGCAAGATCGAGTTCGGTGCCGATGAATAGAGATAACGGCATCAATGTTATTAATATTATTATCGTGCTGATAAAAAATAACAGGCCAAGGTATTTACCAATGATTATTTCGCTGATGCTAACGGGAGAGCTGAGTAACAGGCTGATCGTTTTATTGCGTTTTTCTTCACTGATCAATCGCATGGTCAATAATGGCATCATCATTAACAGGATGATGCTGGCGACTTCAAATAAAGGTGTTGCGATCAGGTCGGTAACACCGGGTGCATTTTTCAAAGTGGCCAGATCAGACTGGATGCTGAAAAAATAGTCGACCGAAGTAAAAAATGACCAGGCAAGAATAACCTGAATGACCGCCAGTATCACCCATGCCAGTGGTGATAAAAACATGCTGCGAAATTCACGTTTTGCGATAGTTAGTATCATTTGTTTAAAGCTTGCATCATATTGATTTTGAGGGAGAGCTGGTTTTCGTCTCGCCAGTGGTCAGATCAATAAATATCTGTTCCAGAGAAACTTCATGTCTGGTGAACCGAGTCAGGCCCCATTGTTGCTTAACGATGTATTCGGTGAGTTTGTTTGCGCTCAGCGCTGATTCTGCCAGGAAACTATTGTCGCCGGCCATCTCAATCGAGTTGAAAACACCGTGCCGTGCAAGTTCATCCCGACTCATGGTTGATGATAGTGATATCTCATATTTTTTACTTTCTGTGCCCAGTAACTCATCCATGCCGGAA
>JADFWF010000135.1 GCA_015222965.1 Pseudomonadota bacterium
CAGAGGTCCACAGAGGAAAGCCTTAATTATTGTTAACGGCGCCGCAGGCGCCGTTAACAAAGAAAACTCTGCGTACCTCTGCGATCTCTGCGGTTAAAGCCTTTGAAATTTCTATTAGTCCGCTAAGGCTCAACAGCAGCCGTTCGCCAAATCAAACGCACTCCTCCTACACTACGCGTGTTTCTTCACCTTCAAGTCGTGCGATTGTTACCGCACAGCAAGAATCACTGAATACATTTACTGACGTGCGGCACATGTCCAGCACACGGTCGACGACCAGGATCAATCCAATCGCCTCTAACGGCAGACCGATTGCAGCCAATATGATGGTAATCGCAACCAGGCTTGCAGAAGGAATGCCTGCGACGCCTATCGAAGTTAACAAGGCAACCAATACGATGGTGAACTGAGTAGTTATATCCAGGGAAATCCCATAAGCCTGTGCGATAAACATTGCAGCGACACATTCATATAAAGCGGTGCCATCCATATTGATAGTCGCGCCGAGCGGCAGAGTAAAACCAGATACCTGATTTGAAACACCTGCACGATTTTCAACGCAATCCATTGTTATAGGCAAGGTAGCCGATGATGAACTGGTGGAAAATGCTGTCAACAAAGCTGGCAACATAGCTTTAAAATGTTTTGCTGGCGACACACGGGCAAGATAACGTAAAACGACTGGAAGAAACAACAACAGGTGCGCCGCCAATGCCAGGACCACGGTAATAAAAAACAGTGCCAGAGGTTCGAATGCTTCAACGCCTGAGATCATAATTACTTTCGACACCAGCGCATAAACGCCGAAGGGTGCAAATTTCATGATGAGGTTTGTCATCATCATCATGATATCGAGCAGCCCCTGCCAGAAGTCCTTGTGTACACTGGCTTGCGAACCTTTCAGTTTCGAAACAAAAAAACCAAAGATCAGACTAAAGAAAATCAGCCCCAGCATCTGTCCGTTAGCTGCAGCTGTAACGATATTAGGTGGCACCATCCGAAGTAATACTTCAGCAATGTCACTGGCGCCTTTATCACCAACTTTGTTAACGATCTCATCAGTTTGTGCAGACAGACCGATGATATTACGTGCCGGTTCACCATCAACGATGCCCGGCTGGAGAAGATTTACGAAGAACAGGCCGATCAAAATAGCAACCAGGCTGGTGCTGGCATAATACAGTATCGTCTTCGAACCCAGACGCCCCAAATGGTCGCCATCAAGACTCATCATACCAGTGATGATCGATGCCATAACAAGTGGCACGATCAGCATTTTTAGCGCATTAAGAAATAATGTACCAAAAAATGTGAATATAGAAAGAAATGAAACACCAAAAATAGAAGATGACGAATCAAGAACAAGGCCTGTGAGCACAGCAAAACATAGCGCGATAAGTATCTGCCAGTGCAATGCAATTTTATTTATAGACACGATACTCCCCCTGTTTTATATAACAGTTCATACCAGACTTGGCCGTTGAATTCGGCTATCTAAATGCAAAGTCTTCAAATGAGCCTAAAGAGAAGTTGGCAGTCGTCAGTAAAAGAAAAACCCTAGCTCGTGCCACAACGCACGTGGCTTTGCATCTTTTTAGTTTTTAACTGCCAACTGATAACTGCCGACTGCCAACTTCTGTTAATGGCCGTTAACAGGCAGCCTGCCAACTTTTAAATCAGTTAACTTTATTAACCAGGCTCATGTTTCTATCGATATTTGCATTTTCTTTAATCACCAGCAACGCGCTTGAGAAATCACGCAGTGCATTTTCTCTCAGTGCCTGGCTTTTCACCAGGTCCAGTCGGCTCTGCAATATATTTTCGGGCAGATTAACTTTGTTCAGCACGATCAGTGCAACGTCACCAGAGATCAGGTTAATTTCTTTTATGGCAACTTTACCTTCCTCAGCGGACATCATATCGAAAGCATTATGCAGTATTGAAGAGTCGCTTACACGCGCATTATCGCTACGACCAACGGCAGCGATAACATCAAGCTTAACGCCATCTGACTTTACATCATCAATGGATTCACCCGCTTCAATTCTGGTTTTTGCATCGAGTGCAGCAGCCAGAGTTTGTTTATGACCACCTTGCGCCTTTAATATATTTTCAATTTTAGAACTAACGGCTTCTAGTGGAATAGCTGTTGCAGGAACATGTTCGTTCAAGCGTATAACTACTACATGCGTCGGGGATATTTCAACGATGTCACTATTGCTGCCCTGCTCTAACACCAGTGCAGAAAAAGCAATCTCTCTCACTTTCTCATTTTCCGTAATGCCACTGCCTTTGTTGCGAGTGAATAGCTCACTGGTATTTAGCTTAAGCCCCAGATCCTCAACGACTATGTCAAGACTGTCGGGATTCTCATAGGCTGTAGAAGCCAATCTCTCACTTAGATCATAAAACATGGAAGCGACGCTATCAGCTTTCATCTCGTCTTCAAACTCGTAGCGCTTTACACCGAGCGGTATAATGGTCTCACTTCTAACATCAACCAGTTTGATTATGTGAAAGCCAAACTGCGTTTCTACTACTTCACTAACGCTGCCTTTTTCCATTTTAAACAGTGTTTGCTCAAATGGTTTAACCATCTCACCCAGAGCTATCCAGTCAAGGTCGCCACCTTTGACCGCCGAGCCAGGGTCCTGTGAATGTTTTTTCGCCAACTCGGCAAAATCCGCACCCTGCTCCAGTTCTTTTTTCAGCGATTCGATCTTAATCTGTGCAGCGGCTTTATCGTCAGATGTCTGTATCAATATATGACTGGCTTGACGTTCTTCTCTGCCGGCTACACTTGCCACGTAATCGTCATACATCTTTTCGATCTGCTGTTCGTCGATTTCAATATTTTCAGCTAATGCATCTGAGGTAATCTCAACAAAATCGACAATTATTTTTTCTGGCACCATAAAACGCTGCAGATTTTCGTCGTAATATTTTTTGGTTTGTTCAGCTGTTGGTTTGGCCGCTGTAGAAAAATGATCTACGTTAAATGTCAGCACGCTGATATCTCGCGTCTGCTCTGTCAAAGCCGCCAGTTTGTTAACCGCATCCCTGGTAACAAATGAAGAATTTGCGATGGCTGACTGCATCTGCTGCAGCCTCAGCTCATTTCTTAATGAGCTTTCATACATCGGTATATTCATACCGATCGAAGCAACACCAGCCTCAAAACGCTCACGATCAAATACGCCGTCTACAGTGAATAACTGTCTGATTCTTTCACTTAAAACAGTGTCTGAGATCCGGTAACCGCTATCATAGGTAACTTCTTCTAACAAACGCTGATTGATCATCTGCGTTAGAGTGCGATCACGCAACACGTTTTCTTCTATAGGAAGTTTGCCACCATTCTGACGCAACAAGGTCTGACGCTGAATGGAAACTGAGCGTTCAAATTCACTAGCTGATATTTCCGAGTCATTAACTTTAGCGGCATAACGTGGACCGGCATCGTCGAAATATGACTGGATACCCCATAGAGCAAAAGGCAAACCGATCAAGACGACAATAACGATTCCTAACCAACCTTTAATACGATCATTAATAGCTTGTAACATAGTTTTTCTACTTTTTTATGTTTGTGGTGTTGATGTGTCCGAACAGAATTATACCTAAATCACGGTGTTTGTACGGCATCTGAAAGAAAATAAATTCTCGCACAGATAAGCAGGGCATCGAGCTTAATAATAGTGTAGCGCTACTGAGTTTGTGACTGACGGAATACGCGACTAAAAGGATGCTTTTCTAGAAAACATTTATGACAGATGCCGCACAAAAGCAACTTGAAAAAGTTAACTTAAATGCGGCACGGTCTTAAATATGGCGGACCGGACGGGATTTGAACCCGCGACCTCCGGCGTGACAGGCCGGCATTCTAACCAGCTGAACTACCG
>JADFWF010000136.1 GCA_015222965.1 Pseudomonadota bacterium
ATCCGGCCTTCACTCTGTCCCATGTAATGACCGACCTGAACGCGATGTACTATATTCTGCGGGTCTTTTATCAGTCCCCACTGCTGTGCATTCTGTTCAAGTGTTCCAACCATGCTGAGCGTATCCAGCGGGAAAACTTCCAGCGGTTCTCTCGGGCGGGTTGAATCAGGATTCAGCAAACTGCTCTTTGTTGTTTCATCGTCTTCCAGGTCAATAGTGGCAACAAACGGATCTCGCAATTCAGCAGCAGAATAACTGAAGCTCTCATAGGGCTTGAACTGCGGGATTGGCTGTACGCTGCCAACGTGCGCTGATTTTGTCTGTGCGATAAAGGTCTGCAGATCAGATATGTCCTGGCTACAGGCACCCAGCGATAACAGGCTGGTATACAGCAATGTCCGTTTTAATGTGTTCATTGCGCAGTCTCCTCGGCAGATTCATCGAGGTACTGGTAGGTGACGGCGGTCAATTCCATGGATAATTTGACGCCTCCTTTGGATTCCGCCGGTTTGATCGAGATATCCTGAACCGTTACGATACGCGGCAGAGCAGCGACACCGCTGATGAACTCGGCGAATTCATGATAACGGCCGGTTACTTTAAGTTTGATCGGATACTCGGAATAAAATTCTTTTGGCCGCAGTCCTTCCGGTTTGAAATAGATTATCTCCAGACCCGCTGAGATGCCGGTCTGTGATATATCAGTTAATAAGGTTTCGATTTCGGTCTTGTTAGGCAATTGGCGTAATAATGTGCCAAACGAGGTGCGCATCTCATCCAGTTGCTGTTTATAGGCTTCCAGGTTAGCGGCTTTTGCCTGTTTTTCTGAGAATACTGTGCGAAGACCCTGTTCTTCTGAAATTACTTTGTCGAGTTCGGCTTTTTGTTTGGTGGTGTCCAGAAAATAGCCAGTGACTGCCAATGCAATACATAAGACGACAATAATCGCAATTTTAACCGGCAGCGGTGCGGTGCCAATCTGTTTAAGATCGTCGATATCAAGATCGTTTATATCAATTTCGGAGAGATTCATTAGCTATCATCCCCCGTAGCTTTCTCTTTTTCATCATCCGGCAATGTCTGTGAAGTAAGCAGTGTAAAGTCGCTGCTTCTTAATGTGCCTTTCCTGGTCTTAATGACTTTTAATTTTGGTGTTGCCATCCACTCGGAAGCATCGATGTTACGCATGTAAGCCGATACGCGGCCATTGGATTCGGCGACGCCTTTGATAGTTAGTTGGCTGTTTTCCTGTTTGACGTCGACCAGATAAATGCCCTCAGGCACGGTACGTACAAAGTCGTCGAACAGGTGTACTATCTGAGGACGTTGCTGCTGCAGTGATTGAATAACATCCATGCGAGCCAGGAGTTGTTCTTTGGTGTCCTCCAGCTCTTCGATCTGCTTTAGCGCCTCATCAAGCTGAGCAATCTCATCATTTAATATCTTATTTCGGCTTTTCTGGTGGTCGATCTGATTATTAAACGTCACATGCACGACAAAGATGATGGCGCCAGTGAGTATGAGAGAAAGACCGGTAACGGTTGCAAACTGTCTGGTTTGTTCCTGGCGTTTTTCCTCGCGCCATGGGAGTAAGTTAATATGTGCCATTAGTCAAAACCCCTCATGGCAAGGCCGCAGGCTATCATCAGTGATGGTGCATCGTTGCTCAGATTTTGTGGATTAACTTTAGACGCCAGTGACATCTCTGCAAACGGGTTGGCGATAACAGTGGTTGTATCAAGCTGTGATTCAACCAGTTCATCGATACCCGGAATTGAAGCGCAGCCGCCGGCAAGCACGATTAGATCTACAGCGTTATGCTGTCCTGAAGTATAGAAGAACTGCAGGAAGCGACTTACCTGCTGTGCAATCGTTTCTTTAAAAGGTTCGAGTACTTCGGGGATGTAGTTATCAGGCAAACCGCCTTCTTTTTTAAGGCGACCGGCTTCATCGTAGGCCAGGCCGTAACGGCGCATGATCTCTTCGGTAAGCTGTTTGCCACCAAAACTTTGCTCACGCGTATATATAAGGTGATTATTTTCGACCACATTCAGGCTGGTCATGGTGGCACCGATATCGATCACCGCAATGATCTTGTCTTCAGCGTTATCTTCCATCTGGTGCCCGACCATTTTTGACGAGTGTTCGATGGTATATGCTTCCACATCGACAATCTTTGGTGTTAGTCCACCTAATGCCAGTGCCGCTGAACGTAATTCGATATTTTCACTTCTTGAAGCGGCGAGTAATACATCAACGGTATCAGGATTATTTTCGGTTTCACCGATGACTTCAAAATCGAGGTTAATCTCTTCTAGCGGGTAGGGAATGTATTGGTCAGCTTCCATCTCGATCTGTGCTTCAAGTTCGTCATCGCTGAGGCCAGTCGGCATGGTAATAATTTTAGTGATGACAGCGGAGCCGGCCACAGCAACGGCGGCATCTTTGGTTTTTGTGCCTGATTTTTTAACGGCTTTTTGAATAGTATTGCCGACGGCTTCAACATCCTGAATATTCTTATCGACAACAGCATTATCCGGTAACGGCTCTACCGCGAGACTTTGCACACGGTATTTATCTCCGTCCTGAACCAGTTCGAGTAGTTTTACTGACGTCGAACTTATATCCAGGCCTAAAATGGCTGGTTTTTTGCGCTTAAACAGACCCACGCGACTCCCCTAATTTATATATTTTATAAGCTGGTTATAGAATATTTTTTAAATTCTGCATTAAATAGTAGCTGTAAGTGTAGAAAAATACTAGGAAATTGAGAACAATGTCGTAAAAATGTCTGTAACCCTATATACTTTGCCGCCTTGGCAACACTCAATAACGCGGGAAATGGAACAGTGCGCTTTTTAAATGTATTCAAACTATTAATCATTATTTCTTTGATAATGATTTCGTTAGCTGCTGCTGTAGCCGCAGGCGGTTATTTCTACCTTAACCCCAAATTACCCTCTATCGAGGGATTAAGTGATGTGCAACTTCAAGTTCCACTACGTATTTATAGCAGTGATGGTGCATTAATGGGGGAATTTGGTGAGAAACGACGGACACCGAAAAAACTGGATGAGATCCCTGAGCTGATGCAGCAGGCATTTTTGTCAGCAGAAGATGACCGCTTTTTCGAACATCCGGGGGTTGATTACCAGGGAATACTGCGCGCGGTTGTTAATCTGATCATGACCGGTGAGCGTGGGCAGGGCGGTAGCACCATAACCATGCAACTGGCGCGTAACTTTTATCTGAGTAGCGAAAAAACCTACCTGCGCAAGTTAAATGAAATTCTGCTGGCATTAAAGATCGAGAACGAACTTAGCAAAGAAAAAATTCTGGAGCTGTATCTGAATAAAATTTATTTAGGTAACCGATCTTATGGTGTCGCAGCGGCAGCACAGATCTATTACGGTGTTGAGCTGGATGAATTGACGCTGGCACAGATCGCGATGATCGCAGGTCTGCCTAAAGCCCCCTCGACTTATAATCCGATCGTGAATCCGGACCGTGCGACCATCCGTAGAAATTATGTGTTGGCACGTATGAAGTTGCTGGAGTTTATCAGTGCAGAGCAGCATGAAGAAAATCGCGTTGCGCCGGTAACCGCAAGACGTCATCGAAGTGCGATCGGTGTGTATGCCCCTTATGTAAACGAGATGGCGCGCGCAGAAATCGTAAAACAATTTGGTGATGAAGCCTACGTACGTGGTTTAAATGTTTATACCACGATCAACAAACGTATGCAGCAGGCAGCCAATGACAGTATCTGGAATGGTCTTGTCGCCTATGATAAACGCCATGGTTACCGTGGGGTAGTTCGTCACGTGGAATTAAATCCCGATGCTGAAACCATCAGTGAATCGGTCAGTGAGTTAGCAGGTGAAGCGGCATCTGACCCAGCGGCGATAGAAATTTCTGCAGAAGAAACGTCAGTTGAAGAAGGTCAGTCGGACCTGACATTGCTTTTAAAAGATGATGAAAATTACGGGCGATTCGTGCCTGCACTTATCCTGTCGGTGAATGATGATATATCGGTTGATGTTAATGCGCAGCAAAACAAAGCAGCTTCGGTAACACCTGAGGTCGCATCGGTGGAGCAGCGTTCCGCTATCGCACTGCTTAAAGATGGTAACCAGGTTCGTATTCCATGGAGTGGCATCGAGTGGGCGCGTGAGTATGTCAGCGTTAATCGTATCGGTGATGAATTGCAAAAAGTATCTGAAGTGATTAAACCGGGCGATGTCGTCTGGTTAAACAGTGATCCGGTATCCGGCTGGAGCCTGGCGCAAATTCCTGAAGTGCAGGGCGCGCTGGTCTCAGTTAAACCTAATTCTGGTGCGATACAGGCACTAACGGGTGGTTTTGATTTTGAACACAGCAAGTTCAACCGTGTGGTCCAGGCAAAAAGACAGGCGGGTTCGGGCTTCAAACCTATCGTTTATGCGGCCGCACTGGATAAGATGTACACGCCAGCAAGTTTGATCAATGATGCCCCTGTGGTGTTTGAAGATTCTGCGCTGGAAGGTGAGTGGCGTCCGCAAAATTACAGCGGCAAGACCTTTGGTCCGACACGGTTGCGCATGGCTCTGTATAAATCCCGGAACCTGGTGTCGATACGTATACTTAATTCTATCGGACTTCGACACGCGACCCAGTATGCAAAGAATTTTGGTCTGAAACCCAAAGAGCTGCGTTATGATTTATCGCTGGCATTGGGCAGTGCCGAACTGAGCCCGCTGGAGATGTCACGCATATATTCTGTGTTTGCTAATGGCGGATACCTGACCAAACCTTACCTGATCAAACGTATCGAAGATGCTGATGGCAGTACCTTATATGAAGCGGATCCGGTCGTTGCCTGCACTTCCTGTGTTATCGCCGAGCAAAAATGGTCAGCTGATATCGTGGAAAATGATTCACTGGCAAAACTGCCCAAGCAGGCGGAGCGCACATTAGAGCCTCGGCTGGCTTTCCAGATGAATTCCATATTGCAGGATGTTGTATTGCGTGGTACCGGGCGCCGCGCTATGCAATTGGGCAGAAAAGATCTTGCCGGTAAAACAGGTACTACCAATGATCAGCGCGATGCATGGTTTAATGGCTATAACCCGGACCTGGTAGCAACGGTATGGATAGGATTTGATCAATTAAAACCCTTGGGCAGTAGAGAGACCGGTTCATCGGCAGCGCTACCGGTGTGGATCGATTACATGAAATCTGCCCTGGCAGGAAAGCCTGAAAAACAACTGAAACGTCCTGACGGCCTGGTTACTTTAAAGGTAAACGCTGAGACCGGACAGGCTGCCACCGATGCTGACACCAATACGGTCTTTGAAATTTTCAGAAAAGAGAAGGTGCCGGCAGCGGGCAATGTGGCACCGGCAGAATTACCGGCAAGCGGTGAAGATGCTACGGTGATACCAGAGCAACTGTTTTAAAGTGCCGTTAAGAGAGTTTATATATGTTTTTTTGGACGTTGAATAAAGCCACTCACTAGATATCGTAAACTAAATATCAGTCTTTAATTGTTGAGGAATGTTTTGCCAATATTCAGGTAGATGGCATACTCGTTCCGATCTGTTGCGCCAATAGCAAAATATAAAGGTCCCAAAAAAGTGTCTGAACCGATGAATAAACTGCCGGCATAACGCAGGTTATCAGCGGTAATATCATCTTTGCTATCCCAGGCATTACCTGTCTCAAGAGAAAATCCTGTGTAGAGCGGTAAAAAAGTGATATCACCTAATCGCCGGTAGAAAGCGGCTTGAAGTAAACCAAAATGCGGGCTCAATAATTCGTTACGAATCGTGCCTGATAATTCAAAAAGACCACCGTGGATAAAAAGTGCGTTTAGCGGTATGTTTTCTTCATTGCTGCTTGTTTCAGCGATAGCGCGACCGAATATTGTATAACGCTCAAAAGTGGTTGCACCACTGATAGTCAGCATTATTTGATCATAGTCCAAGTCCGCACCAAGGTCTTCCCGGTTTGCGGTATATGTGAGGTTGCTGAAAAAACCGGTGTTGGGAAAACTTAGGTTGTCCAGAGAGTCATGGAATAATTTTAAGTAATAATAACTTTCGATGAAATCTGGTTGTACTACTTTAAGGCCACTGATCGAGTTGATAGAGCCATCGTTATAACTGAGGCCTAGGCTGAAGCTCGTATTTTGTAAAAATAGTTGACCGGCTGAGAGGGTAAAAAATGTTCTGTTGATCCGCTGTATTGATTCGATATGGTCGCCGATCAATGTCGGTACAATTTCTGTTTTAAAGCCGGTTTTTAATGATACGAAAGTATCCAGTTTGATATTAACCGGCTGGTATAACTCGGCTGTCAGTTTTGGTTCTGAGCCAAGTGTGCCGACTGCGCGAAATTCACCGGCGAGGTCATTCAGATTATTCTTGTTATAACTGGCGCTGAAATTGGTTATTGAGAAGACTTCAAAAGCGGATTCGATATCCAGGCCAAATTGCAGGTAACTGTGGGCCCATTTTCTGTCGCGTACATAGATGATTAAACCCGTTTTGCCTTCACGCTGCTCCAGTGAGTAAACAACGGAGCCTGAATAATCCAGACCGTAGATGTATGACAGGTCCTGTTC
>JADFWF010000137.1 GCA_015222965.1 Pseudomonadota bacterium
ATACGACCAGCGGCGCCGGTAACTGCTAGATTTAACATCTGAAACCCCAGTGCTTTTTATTATTTTTGTAGTTTGCCATTATACAGTGATGAAAAAAACTATTTCCCTGCAAATAACGTAAAACCAAAAAAGAAAAAATTAATTTTATCCGCTAATGAACGCAAAAAACGCAAATGTTAAAAAACTATAAAAAGCCTTTAATTTGCGTTCATTGGCGTTCATTTGCGGAAGAATATAATTGTTTTAAGCCTTTAAATCATCAAAGAATTTCTTCATACGATCACCCCAGGAAGCATTTTGCGGGCTGTGTTTGTTGCCACTTTCCTGTATGGATTTTTCAAAATCTTTGAGCAGGCCTTTTTGTTTATTGCTTAATTTGACCGGCGTCTCAACATTTACCCGGCATAACAGGTCACCTGTGGCACCGCCTCTGACGGGCTTAACACCTTTGCCGCGCATACGGAATAATTTGCCGGTCTGTGTTTCGTGTGGGATCTTCAGACGAAGTTTGCCGTTGAGAGTTGGCACTTCAATCTCACCACCCAGTGCCGCGGTACCTAAAGATATCGGCATCTCGCAGAACAGATCATTGTCATCACGGGTGAATATATCATGTGGTTTTACATGCATCTGCACGTACAGATCACCCGTAGGTGCACCATTCTCACCTGCTTCACCTTCGTTTGCCAGACGGATCCTGTCACCGGTATCAACGCCTGCCGGCACTTTGACAGAGAGCGTTTTCTGTTCCTGTTTGCGACCCTGACCATGACAGTCCGGACATGGGTCACTGATCATCTTGCCTTTGCCGCGACACTGCGGACAGGTCTGCTGCACGGCAAAGAAACCCTGCTGCATACGTACCTGGCCAGCACCGCCACAGGTGGTACAGGTCGATGCTGAAGTGCCTTCCTTTGCGCCGCTGCCGGAACATGTTTTACAGCTGACCATGGTCGGTACACGAATTTTTACTTCGGTACCAAAAACAGCATCTTCCAGTGACAACTCAAGATTATATTGCAGATCTGCGCCGCGTTGTGCGCGTTGACGGCCACGACCACCGCCGCCAAAAATATCACCAAATACATCGCCAAATACGTCTTCAAAACCACCCGCGCCCGCGCCAGGTCGGCCACCCATCGATGGATCAACACCGGCATGGCCGTACTGGTCGTATGCTGCACGTTTGTTTGCATCGGAAAGCACTTCGTGTGCTTCTTTAGCTTCTTTGAACTTGGCTTCAGCGGCTTCTGCATCGTCCGTATTACGATCAGGATGATGTTTCATCGCAAGACGGCGATACGCTTTTTTCAGATCAGCTTCGCTGGCGTCTCGTGATACACCCAATGTTTCGTAATAATCTTTTTTTGACATATTCTTATTCTTTTAATACTTGTTTCAATAATTAAATAAACTAAAAACTAATAATCCACAGATGAACGCAGATAAACGCAGATACAACATTTATAAAAAACGTTTAAAGCTCATAGAAAGCTTTTTATCTGTGTTCATCTGCGTTCATCTGCGGATGAAATTGTTTTACTCTAGTTGCTGAAAAAACAACAGCAACTAGAGAGAACATATTACTTATCGTCTTTACCGCTGCCTTCTTTAACTTCTTCGAACTCTGCATCAACAACATCATCGTCAGCTGCTGCGCCTTCAGCCTGCTCAGCACCCGGTGCTGCACCAGCTTCTGCTGCCTGTTCGGCGTAGGCTTTTTCAGCTATCTTACCAGCCGCTGCAGTTAACGCTTCTGTCTTAGCTTCGATCGCTTCTTTATCATCACCTTCCAGCGCTGTTTTCAATTCAGCGATGGCTGCTTCAGCTGCGGCTTTCTCGTCTGCTTCGACTTTATCGCCCAGATCTTTGATGGACTTTTCAGTACCATGGATCATGTTTTCAGCAGTATTTTTTGCTGTCACAAGTTCATGTGCTTTTTTGTCTTCGTCAGCATGTGCTTCTGCATCCTTGATCATCTGATCGACTTCATCATCTGACAGGCCGCTTGAGGCTTTAATGACGATAGACTGCTCCTTGCCTGTTGCCTTGTCTTTAGCAGATACATTCAAGATACCATTTGCATCGATATCAAAAGACACTTCGATCTGCGGCACACCGCGTGGCGCAGGTGGGATGTCCTGCAAGTCGAATCGACCTAACGATTTATTACCTGTCGCCATCTCACGTTCACCTTGTAATACATGAACGGTTACTGCTGCCTGATTATCATCCGCTGTTGAGAAAGTCTGTGCTGCCTTGGTAGGAATCGTTGTGTTCTTCTCAACCAGTTTGGTCATTACACCACCCATGGTTTCGATACCCAGTGATAGAGGTGTTACGTCGAGTAACAGGATGTCGTTAACATCACCGCCTAACACACCACCTTGAATCGCTGCGCCCATGGCAACCGCTTCATCAGGATTAACGTCTTTACGTGGCTCTTTACCGAAGAAAGCCTGCACTTCTTCCTGAACCTTAGGCATACGTGTTTGACCACCGACCAGGATAACATCATCGATTTCACTGGCAGAAAGACCTGAATCTTTAAGTGCCTGCTTACAAGGCCCGATAGTCTTAGAGATCAGTTCATCGACCAGACTCTCTAATTTTGCACGAGTCAGTTTGATGTTCAGGTGTTTAGGACCTGTTGCATCTGCAGTAATATAAGGCAGATTCACATCCGTTGACTGTGTTGAAGATAGTTCGATCTTCGCTTTTTCTGCTGCTTCTTTCAGACGCTGCAGTGCTAATGGATCGTTATGCAAATCAAAACCGTTGTCTTTCTTGAATTCATCAGCTAGATAATCAATCAGACGAGTATCAAAATCTTCACCACCAAGGAATGTGTCACCGTTAGTCGCTAACACTTCGAACTGGTGTTCGCCGTCGATCTCAGCGATCTCGATGATAGATACGTCAAAAGTACCGCCACCAAGGTCATAGACCACGATTTTAGAATCGCCACGGTTTTTGTCCATGCCGTAAGCAAGGGCTGCCGCTGTAGGCTCGTTGATGATACGTTTAACTTCAAGACCAGCGATACGGCCGGCATCTTTAGTTGCCTGGCGTTGTGAGTCATTAAAATAAGCAGGAACTGTAATAACCGCTTCTGTCACTTCATGACCTAAGTATTCTTCAGCAGTGCTCTTCATCTTCTGCAGGATACGTGCAGATACTTCAGGCGAAGCCATCTTGTTACCTTGAGCTTCTACCCATGCATCACCGTTGTCTGCTTTAACGATGTTATAAGGCACCAGTTTGATGTCACGCTGTACGACTTCTTCGTCAAAACGACGACCGATCAGACGTTTAACTGCAAATATTGTATTTGTCGGGTTGGTAACTGCCTGACGTTTAGCCGGTGAACCGACAATCACTTCGTCTTCAGTGAAACCAACGACTGATGGCGTGGTACGTTCGCCTTCTGCATTTTCAATAACCTTCACTGAATCACCGTCCATAACGGCAACACATGAGTTTGTTGTACCTAAATCTATACCTATAATTTTAGCCATTGCTGGTCTCCGATATTTTTAAATTTGCCGGCTTAGTCGCCTAAGTAACGGCTGTCATTATGTTTTGTTAGTTCTTATATGGGGCTGGTTTTAGTAAATCCAAGTAAAAATCAGCCAATTACCTAATAAAATTAAGGCTTTATTCTTCGACCGCTTTTGACACCATGACCATCGCCGGACGGATCAGGCGGTCATTTAACGAGTAGCCTTTCTGCATCACTGCGATGACCGTATTTGGCTCTACATCAGCATTTGGCTGCATCGTCATCGCCTGGTGCTTTTCAGCATCAAATTTTTCGTTGAGCGGGTCTATTTCTTCGATACCGAGTTTTTCCATCATATTTGACAGCATGCTCATGGTCATCTCCATGCCTTCACGCAGACTCTCAGCACTGGCATCTTCTACAGCAAGCCCCATACCCATACCATCTAATACTGGCAACAGCTCGGTAACAAATTTTTCGATACCATATTTATGGGCATTTTCGACATCTTTGGTATTACGGCGGCGCAGGTTATCCATTTCTGCCTTGGTTCGTATGAACTGGTCCCAGTTTTCAGCAGCTTTGGCCTGAGCATCTTCCAGCTGCGCTTCGATGCTGCCAGCAATTCCTTCAGGTGATTCCAGCTGTTCTTCTTCCTGCACACTATCTTCCGTTACCTGCTCAGGGTTTTCGTCATCTATGATTTCATTAGTATCTTGTTTTTGGGCTGACATGTTGTATCTCGTGACTATATTATGATTGTTAGTGGCTGTTTATGGTGGCAATTTGCGGTAATTCAAGGAATTTAAATAGATTTTTTACATATCCAGTGTTTCTTTAATATATGACGGCTTACGGCCAGAAGCTGACATGCGAAAAATAGCTAAAGTCAAAAGATTTTCACCGCAGAGACGCGGAGGCGCTGAGTTTTATTTTGTTAATGGCGCCTG
>JADFWF010000138.1 GCA_015222965.1 Pseudomonadota bacterium
ATACCATCTTTTTCGGCCTGGTCAGCAACATCGAGTGCTGAGCCGTTTTCCATAATAATACGGCCGATCTCTGGAGATATGGGCATTACCTGGTAGATGCCGACGCGTCCTTTGAAGCCACCACTGCACTGATCGCAGCCGACGGCCTTAAATAATTCGGGGTTTTCGCTAATCTGTTCGCTGGTGAAACCTTCTTCTTCCAGCGCTGCCCGAGGGATTTCGACTTTCTCTTTACAGTTAGTACACAATCGACGTGCAAGACGCTGCGCGATGATTAAGGAAACGGCTGAGGCGATATTAAATGGCGGTACCCCCATATTTACCAGGCGGGCCAATGTTAACGGCGCGTCATTGGTATGCAGTGTAGACATCACCATATGACCGGTCTGTGCAGCTTTTACCGCAATTTCAGCTGTGCTCAGGTCACGTATCTCACCAACCATGATGATGTCCGGATCCTGACGTAAGAAAGCACGTAGAGCCACTTCAAACGTTAGACCCACCTTGTCGTTCACATTCACCTGGTTGATGCCTTCCAGGTTGATCTCCACAGGGTCTTCAGCGGTTGAGATATTGGTATCAACCGTGTTTAAAATATTCAGGCCGGTATATAACGATACTGTCTTACCGCTACCGGTAGGCCCCGTGACCAGGATCATGCCGTAGGGGTTGGCAAGAGCCTTGAGGTACAGCTGTTTTTGATCCTCTTCATAACCTAAGGCATCGATGCCCAGTGAGGCGCTAGAAGGATCAAGAATACGCAATACGATCTTCTCACCGAACAGTGTAGGGCAGGTGTTTACACGAAAATCGATGGCTTTGCTCTTGGATATTTTCAGTTTGATACGCCCGTCCTGTGGCACCCTTTTTTCGGCGGTGTCCATGCGTGACATAACTTTGATACGGGCGCACAGTTTCGGGCTCATGGCGACAGGTGGCCTTGCTACCTCACGTAACACGCCATCGATACGAAGCCGCACGCGATAAATCTTTTCATACGGTTCAAAGTGAATATCGGATGCGCCTTTTTTGATGGCGTCGAGCAAGATCTTGTTAACGAATCGTACTACCGGTGTGTCATCGATATCAGAACCGCTATCTTCTTCTTTTTGCTGCGCTTCCGGATCGGCAAAATCGAGGTCATCAAGATCTTCCAGATCATCGCCCATCATATCGTCCATGGCGGCTTCCTGCTCTTCCAGCAGCTTTTCAACCATCTTAGATAATTTGTCTTCTTCTACCAGGACGGCTTCTGTGTTGAAACCGGTCTGGAATTTTATGTCGTCGATGGCGGCAAGATTAGTAGGGTCGGATATACCTATATATAAACGTTTGCCACGTTGATAGAGTGGGTAAGCATGATGTTTCTTTATCAGTTTGTCGTCAACTACATCACGCGGGATGGTTTCAGGGTCGATGGCGTTAAGATCAAACACAGGCAAGCCAAATTCCTTCGAGGCTTCCATCGCAATCTTGGTTGCAGAGAGCAGATTATTAGTGACCAGGTAACTGGTAAAGGATACTTTTTCTTTTATAGAAGCTTTTATGGCATTGATCGCCACTTCTTCTTCAAGCATGCCGTCACTGACCAGCTTGCGCGGTAGCCCGTTTAGTTTTATTTCTGCCGCCATATCGATCGATTATCCCCAAATGTAACAAACTTGGTATTTTTATTTTGTTATTGTAATAGCATATAAAACATAGTCTATTTTCAAAAAATATCCACATCTAGTCACTAGTTAAATTTGTTCAAATCGCTCCTGTAAGGGCATTTGTGTCAGTTATGCTCTGCTTTGCTATCAGCAAAAGATGTTTTAATTTGAAGCGATTAATAGGATTGTCTATAGAGCAGGCCAATGTACATCTTTGATGCCTCTTGTTGTTACTCTGAGTAGTAGGCAGAGTTTTTACATGAGAGGGTAGTGACAATGCGGCAATATATCGTCTAATGTCTACATAATTGTCACAAAGTGACAGGAGTAAGACTGGATATATAAAATTGAGCTGGCATTAAAGTCTGATAACCAATTGTTTTATAATGAAAAAATGTAATTCATTTAAAACTGGCATGGTACCTGCTTTAGTGTAATTAGTCTTTAATGACACTAAGCAAATGTTTAAAAATAATAAAACTTATTAATACTCTGGAGATAAACATGAACAAATTTCAACGTGGCATGAACAAAGCCCAAAAAGGTTTTACATTAATCGAATTAATGATCGTGGTAGCGATTATCGGTATTCTGGCTTCTGTGGCCATCCCTGCATATAAAGAATATGTAGCGAACTCTGAAGGTGGTGCGGCGATGAAAGCGATTGCA
>JADFWF010000139.1 GCA_015222965.1 Pseudomonadota bacterium
TCCATACTCAGCACCAAAGAAGAAACACTGGCTTACAGAGCAAGAAAAAACAGCCAGAATGTTGCTGTTGTTTTTACCAGCGTCGCACCTAATGGGTACAATGGTTCCATCCGGTTACTGGTTGGCATCAACGCAGACGGCTCGCTGTCTGGCGTCCGGGTCGTCAAACATCGCGAGACTCCCGGTCTTGGTGATGTTGTTGAAATCTCACGTTCAGACTGGATACTCGGCTTCGATAATAAATCACTCAGCGACCCGGATACCAGGGGCTGGAAAGTTAAACGCGATGGCGGTGTGTTCGACCAGTTCACCGGTGCCACCATTACCCCACGTGCTGTAGTGAAAGCAGTACACAATGCTTTGTTATACTTTGATAAAAATCAGGGCATGCTGTTTAGCGTGCAGACTGATAAGGCAGAAAAAAATGAGCGATAATACTGACACTAAAGAAACCGCCGCACAGGAAAAGGCAGCAACAGCAAACCTGGCATCTGACATCAGTAAAAATGGCCTGTGGAAAAATAACGTAGCCCTGGTTCAACTGCTGGGTCTATGCCCCCTGCTTGCGGTCACCGGCACCATCATCAATGGCCTGGGACTCGGCATCGCCACCTTGATTACCCTGGTCATATCTAACAGCATCGTCTCACTGATACGCCCCTGGTTAAAAACCGAAATACGCATCCCTATTTTTGTACTCATCATCGCATCCATCGTAACAACGATCGAATTGGGCATGAACGCCTGGTTCCATGAGTTATATCTGGTACTCGGTATATTTATCCCCTTGATCGTTACCAATTGTTCGATCATCGCCCGCGCCGAAGCTTTTGCATCTAAAAACAACCTGCTTGATTCAGCACTCGATGGTTTCATGATGGGCCTTGGTTTTACCCTCGTTTTAATTACCCTCGGCGGCATGCGAGAAGTGATCGGTTTTGGCACCCTGTTCGCCAACGCACAACTGATGTTTGGCGACATAGGTCACACCATGACGATCACTTTCAGTGAGGATTACTCCGGTTTTCTTCTAGCGGTATTACCCCCCGGTGCATTTATCGGCCTTGGCTTACTGATAGCGATTAAAAACATTATCGATAAACGTCAGAGCGCTCAACAGGCGATTGTTATTCAAGATGCAGGAACAGTAACCGCTAGTTAAACTTGCAAGGTTCTGGCATCGCGGAATGAAATCCGTTCCTACAGGGCACTTGTAGGAGCGGATTTCATTCCGCAATTCTCTCAGACGAGTAATAATTTAATGAATAAAACCAAACGCCACGAAATATTTTCACGCTTACAAAAAGACAATCCAAACCCGACGACTGAACTCAATTTCGAATCCACCTTTGAATTATTGATCGCCGTAATCCTCTCAGCACAGGCAACCGACAAAAGCGTCAATATAGCTACCAGTAAACTATATGAAATCGCCAACACACCCGAAGCCATCTATAAACTCGGCGAAACCGGCCTGAAAAAATACATCAAGACCATCGGTCTGTATAACACCAAAGCGAAAAACATCATCAAAACCTGCAAGATACTGATCGATGAACATGACAGCACCGTTCCCGATGATCAGAAAAAACTGGAGGCCCTGCCCGGCGTCGGCAGAAAAACTGCCAACGTGGTACGCAACACGGCGTTTGGCCATCCGACCATGGCCGTTGATACGCATATCTTTCGCGTATCCAACCGCACCAAAATCGCACCCGGAAAAAACGTGCTGGAAGTTGAAAAGAAACTGGTGAAATTTATTCCCGATGAGTTCATGGTCGATGCGCATCACTGGCTGATCTTGCTTGGTCGATATACCTGTGTTGCGCGGAAACCGCGGTGTGGGTCTTGTCTTATTGAGGATTTGTGTGAGTACAAAGATAAAACCGAATAACACAATGTCACTGTCCGCCGGCGTGATAGCCCTTGGGTTTGTATTGATAGCTTTGTATTCAATCCTTTTACAGTTTACTTTTGGTTAGGCCTTGCGGCTCTCGCACCGTAATCGATGCTCCTACAGATAAATACATCAATCACAGCACGAGAACCACAGCGCCTAACTAAAACACCAACAGTAAATGTATTAACGAATCACATCATGTATCATTAACTCCATACCTAAACACAAAAAAATAAACACCATGTTCGGCAATAACAGAAACGAATTACGCCAGGTTTACCTCTCCTGCTGGCAGCTAAAAAAGAACAGGCTACCGATGGACCCGATGCAGGAAGTGGTCGCTAACATCGTGGAAAAACATCCTGAATACCACCAGCTACTTGAGGAAGATGAGATCGTCGATAAAGATTTCTCTGCTGACACCGGCGAAAGCAATCCTTTCCTGCACATGAGCATGCATATCGCCCTGCATGAACAGATCAGCACTAACCGTCCGGACGGTATCAATGACTGCTATCAGAAACTATGCCTGCTTCATGGCGGCCCCCACGATGCCGAGCACGCCATGATGGAATGCCTGGGTGAAGCACTCTGGCTGGCACAGCGCAATCAGACTGTACCTGATGAGACTAAATATTTGGACTGCCTTAAAAAAATCGCGCAAATTTCCTGATAATTTAGAAAAACATGTGAACTAACAAAAACATGCATTGTCTTTGAATGCGAGAACATTGTAGACTCAGCTACCCTTTTACAGGTAACTATATAAACTTGGAGAATAACTTAATGAAAAATACTATGAAAAAATCACTGGCCGTAGCATTAGGCACTACTTTCATTGCAGCAATGTCTGCTTCACCTATGGTAAGTGCTGATACCAACCCATTTGGTATGCAGAACCTGGAAAGCGGTTACATGCAAGTTGCTGAAGGCAAATGTGGCGAAGGCAAATGCGGCGGCAAAGACAAATCTAAAGAAGCTAAATGCGGCGAAGGTAAATGCGGCGAAGGCAAGATGAA
>JADFWF010000140.1 GCA_015222965.1 Pseudomonadota bacterium
GCCTGTGCCAGCCAGTAGGGGTCTATGTAGTCGGGACCTTTTTTGAAGCTTTGTACTACATGGCCTTGTTGCTTTAGCGCAGCACAGAGACCGATGCTGACGGTGGTTTTACCGGAGGACTTGTGAGCGGCGGAGATGAAGATTCTTTGCATAGCGTGTGGAGCAGCCGCTCAAATGAATAATGAATAATGAATAGTGAATAATGAAAAGCTGAAAAACGAAAAGCCCAAAGATGAAATTCTTTGGGCTTCAAATGAAATGCTAAAGTCTGAAAAGATGTCGTCTATGTTGTTACCGCTTTGCTTTTGCTTCTCATTATTCACTATTCATTATTCGTTATTCATTGCCTTTGCGCAGCGTTATTTGGCTGAGTGTGGGTCTGCCACACTATCAGCAAGCGAAACAGGCAGAAAACGTAATACCTTAAGCGCAAAAGCAACAATAAACAACGTCATTGCGATGCCACCTAAACCTAACAGGATCTCTGGTAGTGAAGGTGTGTAGCTGTTGACGACACCATCGTAGAAAGAGCTGGTCACTTCGTAGCCAGGGAATATCTCCAGCGGATACGCCTGTCCAGCGATTAAGATGGTGTAAATCTTAGAGAAGCCGCCGATGATGATCATGGTGCAGATCAAACCCAAAGTAGTGCGGCAGTTCTTAACACCGGGTGCATAGATCAGGGCAAGAGGGATAATGCCACCGATCAGGATTTCGCCAACCCAGAATACATTGGTGAATATGCCGCCATCGAGCAACAGGAATTTTTCAACGTCATGATGCTGTGTGGCATACAGATTAGTTACATGATAAACCGCAGTGAAATACAGTACAGCAGCAACGAAGACACCCAGCAGGTTTCTAAGACGATTGACAACAGCGTCACCTAATTCCATGTTGTTCCACTTGTAAGTCGCCATCAGAACCAGCAGGAAAATTGCCAGACCAAAGGAGAAAGACATGATGATGAACATCGGTGCCATCAGAGCAGCATCATAAGCCGAACGTGCGACCAGGAAGCCAAAGATTGAACCGGTACCAGTGGTAAGGATCAAGCGCCAGACGAAAGCAGAGAAGCCGGCATAGGGTTTAAATTTGTATACGTTGTGATCCATCATGGTCCACAGGTAAGCACCAACGAAACCAAAGAAACCGGTGTAGAGAATAATGTTCCAGGCAAAGATCGATTTGAAGTTGTAATAAGTCATCGCGATGATCAGACGATCAGGACGGCCCAGATCAAGCAGTAATACGACCAGGCCACCTGTTAATAGAGCGAGAGCCAGCAGGGCAGACAGACGTGCCATCGGCTCGTATATCTTCTTTCTGAATACAGATGCGATAGAGGCAACGTTTAATGCGCCAGAAGCTGCAACGATAAGGAAAATAGCAAATACATGCGGCATGCCCCAGACGATCTGGTTGGTCATACCTGTTACATGGTGACCTTCGTGCTCCATGTAAAATACTGAGCCAATTGCCAGTAACATCATAAAAGCCAAACCGCCAAGCAATGCGAAATATGGCAGGCTTTTACCTTCTACAGAGGTGTATTCTATTTTACTCATTGTTATCTCGTAATATTATGTAACTACAATAGTAACTAAAAACATCTATCCGCGAATAACGCGAATGCCGCGAAAAAAACGCAAATAAAATCATTGTTTGTCTTTTTATTTCTACGTTTACGTAGAAACTAATGCTTGCTCGTTTCTTTCGCGTTATTTTGCGTTATTCGCGGACAAACCGTTTATATTTTTTCTTTAAGCTTTTACAGGCCCTGGTAACGAACGCCGGTATTTAACTTAAGGTCAGGACGGAGTTGTTTGCCGCCATGTTCTTTAAGTGCCACAGAGATATCACTGTTGGGGTTATTCAGATCGCCAAAGATCATCGCATTGTGGTCTTCAGCAGTACAGGCTTCAACACAGGCTGGAATGCCGCCATTGTCTACCCGGGTAACACACATGGTGCAGGCTTCAACGGTACCCTTACCGCGCGGTGCAGTTAATTTCTGGTTCTCTACATTTTCATGTACGAAAGAACGTGCTTTATATGGACACGCCATCATGCAATAACGACAGCCGATACAGATATGTTTGTCGACCAGTGCGATACCATCTGCACGAACAAACGATGCACCGGTAGGGCATACGTCTGCGCAAGGCGCTGTTTCACAGTGCTGACACATCAACGGTAATGATAATTCATGACCAGTTGATTTTTCTTTCAGGGTAACTTTACGGATGTACTGTGTGTCTGTCGCAGGTCTGTCGTGACCGACCAGACCATTTTCTTCGTTACAGGCATCGACACAGCCGGTGCAGCCATCAGCACATTTTGCAGTATCGATTAACATGCCCCAGCGATTTTTATTGCTAACTTCTTCGTCGCTGGCTTTTGTAGAGGTATTGCCCGATGCCTGTGCAGTCGAGTGTAATAGAACACCTGGTGCAATGGTAATAGTACCGGCAACAGCAGTTTTTGATAAAAACTCGCGTCTTGAATGGTTCATTTCTTCAGTTGTCTTGGAATCTTTCATTACTGATTAACTCCTTCGCTTGATGCATCACTGGCAGCTAATGTTTGCTGCAGCTGATCTTTTATAGAAGAAGTATGTGAGCTGCGTTTGATATATTCCTGTGGACGATCAGCGTGACACTGGAAGCAGTCGATCTGAACAGAAGCATATTGATGGCAGCCGTTACAGAAGTGGTCTTTATTGTCATGGTCAACAACCACGCCTTGCTCATTTGGCTCAACATGGCAATCGATACAGGCGGCAAGGCTGCCTGGTTCGTTGCGAACGCCTTCGTGCATGGTCTCATCACGTTCATGCAAGATGTAGTTCATGTGATTTCTACGCATCTCATGTGTCGGCTCAATGCATTTTGCGCCTTCATCAGAAGCTTTTTGAACCGTAGGGAAGGGCGTTTCCGCCAGTGTCGAAGTCGACAGTAGCATGAAGCCTATCAATACCAGTATTGGTCGTAAAAATCTTGTCATTAGATTACCTGTTATTCTTAAACCGTAATAATCAGTTATTATGTATCTGTAGGAGCGGAATCTTGTTCCGCTCCTACAAAAAGCCTTATTTAAGCTACACCCAGCGCCATATCGATGTAACCGGTAGGGCATACATCAGAACAGATGTGACAACCGATACATTTCGAGTAGTCAGTATCTACATAACGACCGAGAGTCTTGCTGTCTTTCTTAACACGGAAGACTGCATCTTGAGGGCAGTAGATAACACAGTTATCACACTCGAAACACATGCCGCAGCTCATGCAACGACCGGCTTCTGCAACCGCCTTTTCTTCTTCCAGACTGATCTGGCGTTCTGCCATGTGGCCTAGTACTTCATCAGAAGATGGTACGTCTGTGTCGCGCAGGTTACGTTCTTCATATTCGAAGTGACCAAGGAATAATTCGTCAGATGAGATGATTTCCTGTTCAGAGCGATCTTCGTAGTTATGGATCGCATAACTGGATGTGGCAGTACCACGCTGACCGTCATCTTTATGCTCGTTTACATCGTAATCTTCAACAGCTAAACCAGACTCAACTA
>JADFWF010000141.1 GCA_015222965.1 Pseudomonadota bacterium
AAAATTTCATTATTCATTATTCATTATTCATTATTCATTATTCATTATTCATTATTCATTATTCATTATTCATTATTCATTGTCTTTACTCACTGTAGCCTAAACCGCGCAGCGCCCTTTCATCATTCGACCAGCCTTCGCGGACTTTTACCCACAGGTTTATGTACACTTTTGAATCAACCATTTTACTGATGTCCTGACGGGCGGCAGTACCGATACTTTTTAGCCTTGCACCTTTTTTACCGATAATTATGGCTTTTTGACCGGTGCTTTCAACGTAGATAGTCGCGTGAATACGTACGATATCAGGGTCTTCGATATATTTGTCGATATCGACCGTGCTGGTGTAAGGCAACTCCTGTCCAAGCTCACGGATCAATTTTTCCCGTATGATCTCTGAAGCAAGAAAACGCATACTTCTATCGGTAACCTGGTCTTCCGCATAGAAGTGATTATTTTCAGGCAGTAATGCTAAAACCTTCTTTTCCAGCGCATCGACATTCATTCCGTTCATCGCAGAAACCGGAACGATTTCTGTGAAATCATAATGTGCAGATAATTCGCTTATCAATGGCAATAATTCTTTCTTACTGGGCAGTTTATCCATCTTGTTAAGCACCAGCAGAACAGGGCATTCTACTGAAGCCAGTTTTTCAACGATTGCCTGGTCTTCTTCCGTCCACTGTTTAACCTGCACCACAAAAAGAATGACATCAACATCGTTTAATACCGAAGTGGCAGCACGGTTCATGTATTTGTTTATCGCCGTGCCTCGCCGCTGATGAATACCCGGCGTGTCCACATAGACCGCCTGAATGTTTTCAGTTGTTTTGACACCGAGGATCTGGTGTCGCGTCGTTTGGGGTTTGCGTGAAGTGATACTCAGCTTCATGCCAAGAATATTATTCAGTAAAGTTGATTTACCGACATTTGGTCTGCCGATAATGGCAACATACCCGCTATGCTGTTTTGGACTTGTCACTTCGATTTGTTCCTAAAATTCTCTTCGATCTGGATGATGGCTCTGCCAGCAGCTATCTGTTCAGCCTTACGACGACTTTTACCTTCACCTGTCACTTCGACCTTCATTTTTTCGATACTGCATTTCACATGAAAGACCTGCGCATGTGCCTGACCTGTAATATTTGTTACCTGATAATCCGGCAATGGAAAATGACGTGACTGCAACAATTCCTGCAACTGCGTTTTAGGGTCTTTTAAACTTTGCAGATCCATCGTCAGTGCTAATCTTTTTGCATATAAACGTACGATCAGTTTACGGCATGGTTCAAAGCCGCCATCACAATAAACCGCACCAAAAATACTTTCTACGGCATCTGCAAGGATAGATGGCCGGCGAAAACCACCACTCTTAAGCTCACCGGAACCTAATCTGATCACCTCACCTAATTCCAGATGACCTGCAATTTCAGCGAGTGAATCTTTATTAACAAGATTTGCCCGTAATCGGCTCAAGTCTCCTTCGGCTACGTCAGGGTATGATTTGAACAATTCATGAGCAATGACAAAGTTTAATATGCCATCGCCTAAAAACTCGAGCCGTTCGTTATTTCTGGAAGAATAACTCCGATGTGTTAAAGCCTCATCTAACAATGTTGTATCGCTGAAAGTATATTCAAGCTTTTTTGATAAAACATCGATGGCTTTCGATTGCGCCATGGTACTACTCAAAAGTCAGGCTCCAGTAAAACCTACTTGGTTTTTATTCTGGCTTCATGTTTGAAAGTAACGATGTAATCAAGTGTGCCAACCAACGTGCCTCGTGGCTCATATTCGATTGTCACGATATTCTCTCCTCGACCTTTTTTTATTTTTATATATTCTGGTTTTATCGAATAGATGCTGTTCATAGTCAAACGTTTGTGAACGAGGCCTCTAAGGCTTTTAGCGCTGGTACGTTTAGCGGCATCATCACTCTCCAGGCCCTTCATGACTGTATCAACGGTTGAGTCAGTCATATAAACAGGTAAAACATTCATCAGCATCACAGCCACAAATACGAAAAAGATGAGCAGCACCATCAAACTGATCATGGTCATGCCGCGTTGATTCGATCGTGTGTTCGTCATAGATTTTTTCATTATGTGATACCTCTTATATTGAGAGTTTACTTGATCATATTACCGATGCGACCCAGATGCCATTCATCACTATAATGCATCCAGATCATAAACGCTTTGCCTACCAGGTTACTTTCCGGTACCGGCCCCCATACACGACTGTCATTACTGTTATCGCGATTATCTCCCATACAGAAATACATGCCTTCTGGAACGATGTATTCGCCCTGCAGACTATTAGGTCTGGCGGGCAGTAATAACATCGCATGCTCAACACCGTGCAGTTTTTCGTTGTATTCGTTTGCAAATGTTTGCCCGGGACCTTTATATTGGCCGACAAAATCCCGTTGCACTGGTTTCCCGTTGACATAAAGCACCTTATTGTAATACGCAATGATATCGCCCGGCAAACCGATGACGCGCTTTATATAATCCAGATTCGGATCACGCGGGTAACGGAACACGACGACATCACCTCGTTCTGGTTCGTTTAAATCCACGATTTTTTTATTTATCACCGGCAGCCTTATCCCATAAGCGAATTTATTTACCAGGATAAAATCGCCTATGTACAGGGAGGGCAACATCGAACCAGAAGGGATGCGAAACGGTTCGACGATAAATCCGCGCAACAAAAAGACGATGAGCAGGACAGGAAAAAATGATTTGGAATACTCGACGATTACGGGTTCTTTGCCCTTTCGGCTTATCTCGACACCCTGATGTATCTGCGTTGAATTGTGTACCACTTCATTACGCTTAGGTGCCAGGAACCATTTGTCGAGCAACCAGATAAAACCGGTAAAAACGACTGCAATAAATAAATAAAAAGAAAAGTCTAATATCATTACTCGTACACTTTAAAGATGTTTGCTAAAAATCCTGACCTGCTAAGAAGTCTAGGCTGTTATTATTAATTATCAACTTTCAACACTGCTAAAAATGCTTCCTGCGGTATCTCGACCTTGCCAAACTGCTTCATGCGTTTTTTACCCTTTTTCTGTTTTTCCAGCAACTTACGTTTACGCGATACGTCACCGCCATAACACTTGGCGGTCACATTTTTACGTAAGGCTTTAACCGTGCTGCGGGCAATAATATTACGCCCTATGGCTGCCTGGATAGCGATATCAAACATCTGACGAGGGATCAGTTCACGCATTTTATCGACCACTTCACGCCCACGCCTCATGCTTGCATCACGATGCGCAATAATCGACAGTGCATCAACACGTTCATTATTGATGAGGATGTCCACCTTCACCAGGTCTGCATCCTGAAAACGGTCAAACTCATAATCAAAAGAGGCATAACCGCGACTGACGGACTTTAAACGGTCAAAGAAATCTAGCACCACTTCACTTAACGGCATCTCATAAACCAGTGAGACCTGTTTGCCCATGTATTGCATGTTCAATTGTACACCACGTTTTTCAATACACAGTGTTATCACATTGCCGACAAATTCCTGCGGTACCAGGATATTGGTTCGGATAATCGGTTCGCGCAGCTCTTCGATAAAATTCACTTCCGGCAGGTCTGCCGGATTATGAATCTCAAAAACTTCACCTTTGGTATTGAGTATCTCATAGACCACCGTTGGCGCTGTGGTGATCAGATTCAGATCATATTCACGTTCCAGACGCTCCTGGATGATCTCCATGTGCAGCATGCCAAGGAAACCAATGCGAAAACCCAGGCCTAAGGCTGAAGAGTTTTCTGGCTCATACTGCAGCGAGGCATCATTCAGCGTTAACTTGTCGAGCGAATCACGAAAATCATTGTAGTCATCTGAGCTGACCGGGAACATTCCCGCAAAAACACGTGGCTGCACTTCCTTAAATCCTTCCAGCGCCTGGCTTGCAGGATTATCTGTCATGGTGATGGTATCGCCCACTTTTGCCGAATCGATCTCCTTGAGGCTGGCGATGATGAAACCCACCTGACCGGCTGACAAACTCTCACGGTTCTCACGCTTGGGGGTGAAAACACCCACCTTATCAACCAGGTAACTTCTCTGCGTCGACATCACCATCATTTTTCTGCGCGGCGTTATCTCACCCTGTTTAACACGAACCAGGATAATGACACCGACGTAGGGATCAAACCATGAATCTATAATCAGTGCTTCTAAAGGTGCATCCTGCGACCCTTCCGGCGGCGGAATCTCGGCAATGATCTGCTCCAGTAACTCGTGGACACCCTCACCGGTTTTTGCGCTTACACGTAATGCGTTGCTGGCATCGATACCGATGACTTCTTCGATCTCATCGCAGACACGTTCGGGATCTGCTGCCGGCAGATCGATCTTGTTTAATACCGGAACGACATCAAGGCCCTGCTCTATCGCGGTATAACAGTTAGCAACACTCTGCGCTTCCACCCCCTGAGAGGCATCGACGATGAGTAGAGCACCCTCACAGGCTGCCAGTGAACGGGAGACTTCGTAGGAAAAATCCACATGGCCCGGGGTGTCGATAAAATTCAGCTGATAGGTCTCACCATTATCTGCTTTATAATTTAAGGTAACACTCTGTGCCTTGATGGTAATACCGCGCTCACGCTCGATATCCATCGAGTCCAGTACCTGCGCATCCATCTCACGCTCAGACAAACCATCACAGGCCTGAATCAGGCGGTCAGCAAGCGTCGATTTACCGTGGTCGATATGCGCGATAATGGAAAAGTTTCGAATGTTTTTCATCAAAATATTTAGAGAAAGACGAGTATCTTTAAGTTTTATTCAGCAATAGCTTTGAGCAAAATGTCTGTATCGAGAAAATAGTGGCATAAAATTTCATCGTTTAAGGTCAATACCGGTACCTTGTCACCATACGATTCTTGCAGCGCTGCTTCGTTATCGATATATAAACGATTTACCGTAATACTGTATTTCTCGATAAACGGCCTTAGCTCTTCTTCCATGGCTTCGCAGAGCGGACAATTACTGCGCGAATAAAGTATAAAATTCAATGGCATACCTGACAATTTCTTTCACATATAACTATAGATGATAACGATACAGGCAAAAAAAAACCGGCAAAACCGGCATCTCACGCGAACCTTCTTTCTGCTAACAACAATCCAGGTCAGAGTTTACCATGTTCGATGATTTTTCTCAGTACTACCGGCGTAAAGCTTTGCGCACTGGACTGGCGTTGAAAATACCACTTAGACATGAGCGAGCCGAAGACCAGACCCATGATGCCTGAGGCAGCGATTGCCAGGTCACGATAATCCATAACAGCCACAAAAAAATAATCGGCTGCCAGGGCAAAAAGCAGCATACCAAGAATCGGGATAACGTACATCACCAAAGACCCCTTGAGCAGCGCATCTTCTGAAATACCAACGACCACGGTATCACCAACTTCTGCATCGATATTATTCTCCGCCTGAAAACGGGTAAATTTGCGGCCTACCACTTTGGCTAACACAGATGTGCCGCAACCCTTGCTCGCTGAACAGCTGCCACATGCTGATTGCGTCTGCGCCTGCAATATCAGTTGAGCGCCTCTTATTTCAACGACCTGCGCCTGTTCTTCAATCACTTTATTTTTACCGTCGACTGCGCCATAGCCTGAACTGTTTTCACCGGCACCTCACCCACCACGGTAATAAAATAGTCATCAACAGGACTGCCAAAAGCATTCACAGCGCCCATCGTTGAAGCTCCCTGAAGATGTTGGCCCGCGCCCTGATTTTTTTCGATAAAAACTGAAACTGATGCCAGCCCATCAGAATAGACGAGGTGCAGCAAGTCTGGCTGTTTGCTGATTTTATCTGCGCTATCTTGAACCGCCGACTGGGCCGATGATGATCGAGAATGCCGCATAGTGCTCTGCGTTAACATGAATCCTTTCGGTAACGTGTTTATCACCCATTGCAGAGGCGCGCTCTGCTTTACGTCTGTTTCCGCTTCACCCAGCTGTTGCTGCCGGTAATGCTGAAACTGCTCTAGATCAAAAGACTGCAC
>JADFWF010000142.1 GCA_015222965.1 Pseudomonadota bacterium
CCGGCCATTGCCACGGGGTCATCTGAAAACACCGTACTATCATCCATGTCACCTTGTCTCAGGCGTACACATTGTCCATCTTTTAAATCAATTGCGGGTATTAATAACATATCCTTTCTCGATAAAATTTAAACTTTTCCGTCCCAGCGACAAAAGTTTTTAAGTAGTTGTAAACCATCATGCGCACTTTTCTCAGGGTGAAACTGCGCGGCAAAAACATTATCTCTGGCGATGACAGAAACAAATTCGATACCGAACTCTGTGGTACCGGTAACCAGCGTGTCATCATCCGGATCCACATAATAGCTGTGTACAAAGTAAAACCGGTTGTTGTCCGGTATATCCTGCCACAGGGGATGCGCACGTTTATGGGAAACATTATTCCAGCCCATGTGCGGAATCTTCAATGATTGCATCTGCGTTCGTAATGATTCGTCAGCAAAAGCCCGCACATCACCAGAATACAGGTTCATACATCTGACACCCTGGTTCTCTTCACTGTGCGCCATCAACACCTGCATACCCATGCAGATTCCTAAAAACGGTTTTTCATGGGCCGCCTGCAATACAACTTCATCCAGCTGCATGTCTTTTAGGTGTTTCATACAATCACGCGCCGCACCCTGACCGGGGAACACAACACGTTCGGCACTGGCAATTTCATCTGCATTCGAGCTGACGATAATTTTCTGGCCGTCTGCAGTAACATGTTCAAGTGCTTTTGAAACAGATCGCAGGTTACCCATGCCGTAATCAACGACAACGATTGTTGAGCTCACAGCTATAGACTACCCTTCGTGCTCGGCATCACGCCTTGCATTCTTGGATCGGCGGCTAATGCCATACGCACCGCACGGCCAAATGCTTTGAATACTGTTTCCGCGATGTGATGCGCATTATCGCCACTGAGGTTATCGATGTGCAGAGTTACCTTTGCATGGTTGATGAAACCCTGGAAAAATTCGTGGAACAGATCAACATCAAACTCACCGATGCTCGAACGCTCAAACTTCACATTATATTCCATACCGGGGCGACCGGAAAAATCGATCACCACGCGAGATAATGCTTCATCGAGCGGCACATAAGCGTGACCATAACGCACGATACCTTTTTTATCGCCTGCCGCCTGGGCAACCGCCTGGCCGAGAGTAATGCCGATATCTTCAACCGTGTGGTGTGCATCGATGTGCAGATCACCTTTTGCCGTGATATCCAGATCGATCAGACCATGACGCGCCACCTGATCAAGCATGTGCTCTAGAAAAGGCACACCAGTATCAAGATTACATTCGCCCGTACCGTCCAGGTTTACTTTCACCTGAATCTGGGTTTCCAGTGTATTGCGTTCTACACTTGCCGTACGTTGCGTCATTTTTTCTCCGCTCAATTAATTATAAATTGTTCTGAATCAAACCTTTAAAGTAAAGGTCACCGGCCCATCATTAAGCAGTTGCACTGCCATGTCAGCGCCAAACTGACCCGTCTGTAACCAGTTTCGTGGTAAATCGGATGTTATCGATTCGCCTTTTACACGCATTATATCAATTAGTTGATTAAACATCGCTAATCCTTTTTCTGGACTGGCGGCATTGGAAAAACTTGGCCGCAAGCCCTTTTGCGTATCGGCCGCCAGCGTGAACTGCGACACCATCAGCACAGAACCCTCTATATCGAGAACACTCAGGTTCATCTTGTCTTCTGAATCGGCAAATATGCGATATTTCAATATCTTTTCTGCCAACCGCTCGGCAGCATCCAGCTCATCTTTTTTTTCAACCGCCAGCAATACCAGCAAACCCTGCTCGATACTGGCAATCGTTTGTTCATCGACCACCACGGATGCCGATTTAACCCGCTGCAGCAGTGCAATCATAGGCGCACCAACCTGTTTCTTAAGCTACATCTGAGAATCAATATAATCTGTTGTAGGGATTTTCCTACAACAACTTCCCTCATCGACTGATGGCAGAAAACAGGCAACACAGCCATAATACTAAACATGGACACAGGGATAGAGCCACTCATGGACATAGGGATATAGATAGCTTACGGAATTTAGACACGGATAAGGATTAAGGAAAGCTTAAGTTTACACGGATTGATAAATTATTCTACGGACCCGGAATACAAGGAACAGCTATAGCGCGAGGCTCATCACCAAGCAAGGACCCAAAACCCTGACTTTTTAGTTGGGGTTTTTTTATGGCTACTGACAAATTGCATGACTGCTTACGACCAGAAGCAGACATGCAAAATCAAAGTCATAAGCTTGTTCACCACAGAGGCACAGAGAACACAGAGAAAAACAATTACAAGTTTGTAAAAACATAGGTCGGGCAATGCCCGACAGGCCACAGCCAATAGACGTTCCGCAACGGTGGGCAATGCCCACCCTACAAAACATACAAGATTTTCTCTGTGTTCTCTGTGTTCTCTGTGCCTCTGTGGTAAATAGCTTTTAAAGTTTTTAAGGTCAGCTAAGGCTCAACAGCTGTCAGCCGGCTGCTGAACCCCAAGCCACTTATAAGCCGCTTCACTATCGCTAAAGATTTCCACACGAATATGGGCAGCCACAGATAACAGTTTGTGTAATTTAGCCAGTGCCAGTGGATAAGGCTTTACCGCCAGAATGGCCATCGAAAAACTGCCACGCTCATTCCCATGATTCAGGTTAATCTGGGCGACACGATGAATTTCGTTCTCGGTGATCGCGTCGGTATCTGCATCAAGTGCATCAAAAATCTGGCTAAAACCCGGTTTGATGACGCCGCCAAAATTATCAACCATCCAGTATTCACTTTTAATTAATTCTTCTGCAGTAACTTCACCGCTGCACTTTGTCACAACTAACGAACCATCCTGATAAATATTACGTTCGATCACGACTCTTAACTCACTATTGTTTTAGCATTGTTTCAAAATCAAATAACTTATTGTCTGCCAGATGCGATGGCACAACATTCTGCAAGCTTCGCATGATAATCTCAGAGCGCCCCGGTGTTTCATGCTCCCACTGCTGGATCATTTTTTTAACGACTTTACGCTGCATATTTTCCTGCGAACCGCATAAGTTACATGGGATGATAGGATAATTCTTCATAGCCGCATACGCCAAGATGTCAGTTTCTCTACACAATGCCAGCGGCCGGATAACTACATGTTTTTTGTTGTCGCTCAATAATTTCGGCGGCATGGTTTTTAGCTGGCCATTAAAGAATATGTTGAGAAAAAAGGTTTCGATGATGTCATCCAGATGATGGCCTAATGCAATTTTAGTGGCACCAATCTTTTCGGCAAATGAATACAAGATGCCACGACGTAAGCGCGAACATAAACCACAGGTGGTTTTACCTTCAGGTATTTTGTCTTTGACGATACTGTAGGTATCCTGCTCGATGATACGATATTCGATATCTAATTTATCAAGATATTCAGGCAGAACATTCTCAGGAAAACCCGGTTGCTTCTGATCCAGGTTAACGGCTATCAACTCAAATGCTATCGGTGCTTTTTTCTGCAATATCATTAACAGTTCCAGCATGGCAAAACTATCCTTGCCACCAGACAGGCAAACCATGATGCGATCACCGTCTTCGATCATGTTATAGCGCAGGATAGCCTCACCGACATTATGTTTGAGACGTTTTAATAGGCGTTTTTCTGCTAAAACATCGCCCATTGGTTCTATCGTGACGGCATGTTTAATCATAAACAGATGACTCTCCTTCCGGTCGAGTTTGAAAAAAGCGCAATGTCCAAAAATATTGCACCGGACAATGATCGACAGCCCTTTGTATCGCGTTATTCATGTTTACACTATCCATCTCATCATTGTCACCAGGCATATCTTCGATCTTTGGTAACAGTTTTATCAGATAACGTTTTTCTTTTGCCTGGTAACAGCTCACGCAGGGCAGCACGACTGCATCACATGATTTGGCCAATCGCCCAAGCACAGGGATAGTTGCTTTCGGCACACCATAAAAAGGGGCAAATACAGGACTTTTATCACCTAGATCTTCATCCGCAAAATAGCCAAGTATACTGCCGGCGCGAACCTCTCTTATCAAAGGCCTCAAGCCATCTTCACGGGTAAATAATTTATTTTCGTGGTTTTTGCCAAAACGCAGCCTGCCATTGGCCACCATCCAGTCGATCACCGGGTTACGCATCGTTTTATATGGACCTACCGTTTTATGCTCCATCGACAACGCTGCACCCGCAAACTCAAGACCGACATTATGTGTTAGCAGAACAATAATCTTTTTACCTTGCTGCTGATAACGCTCTATCTCGTCAAAGCCTTCCATATGAATTTTTTTTCTAACATATGACACCGGCCGCCACCATAAGATAAAGTAATGCAGGACGCTACGGAACTGCGCCTTAAAATGTTCCTGCACCATCTGTTCGATCTCTGACTCTTCTTTATCCGGAAAACACAGTGAAAGATTTGTTTTTGCTATATTAAACCGCTTTTTATTTTTACTCGCCGCTACACTACCTATCCAGCCGCCAAACCTGTCTATTAGAGATAACGGTAGCAAGGTAACAAGAAAGAAAACTCCGAGGCCTGCCCAGGTCATCCAATATTGCGGTTTCAGCAAAGACCGATGAAAACGGTATCTTTCGTGACTGAATTTTTTAACGCTCATCAACTCTCACATCACCATGATTTATCTACGCCAGAAGGCAGGCATTAACAATACCAGCAGAGTAAAAATTTCAAGTCGTCCCAACAGCATAGAGAAACAAAGCAGCAGCTTATTAAAATCTGAGAGGCCAGCATAATTAGCACTCACCTCTCCCAGACCGGGACCCAGATTATTGATGGTAGCGGCGACTGCCGAAAATGCGGTCACCTGGTCCAGTCCAGTGAACATCAAGATCAGCATCATCAAAGCGAACAATGCAACATAGGCAGCAAAAAATCCCCAGACAGCATCGATGATTGAATTCTTTACCGGCTGCTTGCCGATCTTTACCGTCACCTGTGCATTGGGATGTATCAATCGCATGATTTCACGCTGCCCCTGTTTTATCAGCAGCAGCACCCGGATCACTTTCATACCACCACCCGTTGACCCAGCACAACCACCGATAAAACTGGAAAACAGTAATAACACCGGAATAAAAACCGGCCAGCTGGCATAGTCCGAGGTAACAAAACCGGAAGTCGTCGCTATCGATATCGTTTGAAAAAGTGCTTCTCGAAGTGCATCCGAAAAATCGTGGTACACAGACTGACTATATAAAACATAGATACTCAGCGATGAGATAACGACTAACAGGCCGGCATAAAACTTAAACTCAGAATCCCGCAGCAAAGGCATCAGGCTTTTAGAACGGACTACAGAAAAATGCAGGGCAAAATTTATCGCACCCAAAAACATGAACACCATGGCAACGATCTCTATCGCCTGGTTATCGAAATAACCGATGCTGGCATCATGCGTCGAGAAACCGCCGATAGCGACCGTAGAAAAGCTATGCGACACTGCATCGAACAGATTCATCCCGGCAACCCAATAGGCTAATGCACAGGCTACTGTCAGACCAAGATAGATGTACCAGAGTGCTTTTGCAGTTTCTGCGATACGTGGCGTTAGCTTGTTATCTTTTACCGGACCGGGCGCTTCTGCTTTATACAGCTGCATGCCACCGATGCCCAGCATCGGCATAACGGCGACAGCTAAAACGATAATACCCATACCGCCCAGCCACTGTAACTCCTGCCGGTAAAATAAAATACTGTGTGGCAGCGCATCCAGACCGATAAGAACGGTGGCACCTGTTGTGGTCAAACCTGAAATGGACTCAAACAGTGCATCAACGATGCTGATATCAAGTTCCTCGTAGAGGTATAAAGGAATCGCACCGGCAGCACCCAAAACCATCCAGAATAAAACCACGACGACGAAGCCATCACGCAACCTCAGATCATTAGCTTGCTTTTTTACCGGCAGGTACAGCAGGAAACCGATACTTAACAAGATTAGATAACTATAGAAAAACGCATGCGCCGCACCTTCCTGATACAGAAGATCGATAATAACCGGTGGCAATAGCGTGATACTGAACAGCATTAAAAACTGCCCCATGATGCGCTGTATTATTTTTATGTGCATAAAATTTTAGAAAAAAGTTACGCCGACCTGGAACAGTTTTTCAACTGCATTAAATTTTCGTTTATCGAGCAGGAATAAAATAAGATGATCGTCATTTTCGATAACGATATCATGATGCGCCATCATGACCTCTTCGCCGCGTATGATGGCACCGATGGTGGTACCTTCCGGCAGATTGATCTGCTCGACCGTCTTGCCGACAACCTTCGAGTTTGCACTATCACCATGGGCAATAGCTTCGATAGCCTCAGCCGCACCACGGCGCAATGAATGCACCGCAACGACATCACCACGACGCACATGCGCAAGCAGACCACTGATAGTTATCTGCTGCGGTGATATCGCCACATCGATACTGCCCTGGCTCTCCATCAGATCAACATAAGCATGGCGATTGATCAATGACATGACCTTCCGCGTACCCAGGCGTTTGACCAGCATCGAAGACAGGATGTTGGCCTCGTCATCATTGGTCAGGGCACAGAACACATCCATCTGGTCGATGTTTTCTTCCAGCAGCAGATCCTCATCTGCCGCGTCGCCGCGCAGGACGATGGTCCTGTCTAATTCATGAGATAACTTTTCTGCGCGCTGCCTGTTTCGTTCCAGTATTTTTACGTTGTACTTCTTTTCCAGTGATTGAGCAAGCTGCTTGCCGATGTTTCCACCGCCCGCCAGCATGATATGTTTTATAGGGTTATCAAGCCTTCGCAGTTCAGACATCACTGCACGGATATCTTTTTTCGCCGCGATAAAAAAGACTTCATCGTCCGCTTCTATCACCTGATGCCCATCGGGCACGATGCCTTTACCATGACGGAAGATAGCCGCCACGCGTGAATCGATACCAGGCATATGTTTTCTGAGATCAGAGATCTCATGGCCGACCAGTGGTCCACCATAATAAGCTTTGACGCCGACCAGGCGAGCACGACCGCCGGCAAAATCCAGTACCTGCAGAGCACCGGGGTATTCGATCAGCCTTTGTATATGCTCTGCGATCAACTGCTCAGGACTGATCAGGACGTCTATCGGCAGTGCATTATTATTAAACAGCTCTGTATATTTAAGGTATTCCTGAGAACGGACACGCGCGATCTTGGTAGGTGTGTGAAATAAACTATGCGCGATCTGACAGGCCACGATGTTTGTTTCATCACTGTTGGTGACAGCGACAAGCATATCGGCATCACTGATGCCTGCCTTTTTTAATACGTCCGGATGTGATGCATGACCGACGACAGTCTGGATATCCAGCCGGTCCCTGAGTTCGTCCAACAGGCTGACATCCATGTCTACCAGCGTAATATCATTTGCTTCTGATGACAGGTTCTCGGCGACACTTGATCCGACCTGACCTGCTCCTAAAATTATAATATTCATTATTATGCCAAGTAACTCAGTAACGATTTATTATTTAACGATGTCCACTCGATTTTTATACACGGAAGTTTACGCTCAAACTCCCCGCTTTTCACACATGAATATCCAGTCTTCTTTGGCCGGCCTTCTTTAATCGGCCTTCTTTAATCGGCAGTAGTAAAAACCATCAGCATCCTGCTCACCGGGAAACAGCTGACGACCATGGTCACACGGCCTGCCCCAGTTCGCTTCTATTTTAATTTCAGCAGCATCATCATTAACCGTTAAAAAGTTTTGCATCTGATTTTGATTCTCATCTTTAAATATCGAACAGGTGACATAGAGCAACTCACCGCCAGCAGCCAACGTCTGCCAGGCAGCATTTAAGATCTCCGACTGCAGCTTTACCAGCGGCTCGATGTCCGACGCACGACGTAATGTTTTGATGTCTGGATGACGGCGTATTACACCACTGGCAGAACAGGGCGCATCGATTAAAATGCGGTCAAATTTTTCGCCATTCCACCACTGCTTAATATCTCGAGCATCCGCAGCAATTAACTTAGCTCTTGCTTCAAGTTTAAGACGGTGCAGGTTTTCACTCACGCGTTTCATCCTGAGTTCATCAAGCTCAACTGCGAGCAGACTATTGACTGACTGGTAGCGCTCAAGGATATGGCAAGTTTTTCCGCCTGGCGCGGCACATAGATCCAGAACCCGATCAGCTGCAGACACATCAAATAATTCTGCGACCAGCTGCGCACCGGCATCCTGAACAGATACCGCGCCTTCTGCAAAACCGGGCAGTAATCGTACATCGATGCCATGACTCAACTTCAGAGCATGATCAGCTAAGGCAACGGTACTGGACTCCAGCCCTTGCTCGGTGAGCTGCTGCTGGTATTGTGCAACACCGTGCTGCATCTGATTAACACGTAAACAGAACGCCGGCCGCTGGTTGTTCGCCTCTAATATCTGCTGCCAGTCTTGCGGCCAGTCTGCTTTTATTTTTTCTAATATCCACGCCGGATGTGAATATCGGACAACACCATCCTTAATCGATGAAAGCAGCTTTTCTTGTTCTCGGGTAAAACTTCTTAAGACAGCATTCACTAAGCCGGCAGCCCACTTCTTACCGGATTTTCTGACCAGCTCTACTGATTCATTAATGACAGCATAATCCGGTGTACGGCACTCACTTATTTCATACAGCGCCATCAATAAAATCAGCTGCACCTCGATGTCTTTTGGCTTTAGTGGTTTTTTAAGCAGAGAAGAAATAAAAAATTCCAGCTGCCAGCGCCAGCGCAATACACCATTAACTATTTCATTCGCCAGACCCCGGTCGCGGGCATCTTCGAGTTTGTCGGTGGTATGCATCTGCACAGCGGATAGAGACTGGCCATTAAAAACCTGTTTTAAAGCTTTTAAACTTGCCGCCCTTGCCGCACTGACATTGGCCTTAGACGGTCTGGCTTGTTTCCTTTTTGGATTTGTTGGGTTTTCCGCCACTGTTACTTCAAGACCTGATCAAGCAAAGAATTCGCGTTTAGAAAGTCGGCAACTGCCATCTTTCGTTTACCTTCGGTCTGCAGCTCGGTAATACGCAGGATGCCTTCACCGGTTACAACGTCTATGCCCTGCACAGACTCTGCCACCACTTGACCAGGCACCGCTTCAGATGTAGTTGCCAGCACCTCAGCCTGCCACAGGCGCAGCTTTGGTGATTTATTGTTTTTCTCATAAGCACAGTAAGCGACCGGCCAGGAATTATAAGCTCTGATTGCCCGCTGGATTACTTCAGCTGACTGCGACCAGTTTATCTGTGCTTCAGCTTTATTCAGCTTCGATGCATAACAGGCATCGGCATCTTCCTGTTTGATTCCAGCTCGTGACCGGTCGGCGATTGCTGGTAGAGCAGAAATCAATGTTTGCGCACCGAGCAGCATCAATTTATCGTGCAGGCTTGCGCCGGTATCATCTTCTGCAATCTCACATTCAGCCACCGCCAGCATATCGCCGGTATCCAGACCTGCATCCATCTGCATGATGGTAATACCGGTTTTACTATCGCCCGCTAAAATCGCCCGCTGGATTGGCGCCGCGCCGCGCCAACGCGGTAACAACGAAGCATGGATATTTATACAACCCAGGGCAGGCATCTTCAGGACCTCCGGCGGTAACAATAAACCGTAAGCCGTGACCACCATCAAATCCGCGTTTAAGGCTTTTAGCTGCTGCTGCGCACTTTTATCTTTTAATGAGGAGGGCTGGTAGACCGGAATATCATGCAGCAGCGCTTCTTCTTTTACCGCAGATATCGCCAGACCACGGCCTCTTCCCGCAGGACGGTCCGGCTGCGTGTACACAGCAATCACTTCATGTTCAGATTTGATTAATGCCCGCAATGCCGCCACAGAAAAATCTGGCGTACCGGCATAGATGATACGTAAAGGTTGACTCACAGTGTTCTGCTATATTTTTTAATTATGGATTCAATAAGGAACAGGAAATACGCCTGAACGTATCTAACCAGTAGCCTGACGGCTTTCTTCACGCTTGGCTTTCAACAGGCGTTTTTTAATGCGCTGCTGCTTGAGCGGTGATAGATAATCGACAAATAATTTACCCTTCAGATGATCCATCTCATGCTGTATGCAAACCGCAAGCATCTCATCTGCCTGCAAGGTATATTCGTCACCATTTTGATCAAGCGCCTTCACCGTGACTTTTTCACAACGCTCTACCGTTTCATAGATATCCGGTACCGACAAACAGCCTTCATCACAACTTTCCACACCTTCTTCCGCGATGATTTCCGGGTTGATCAAACACAGGGGCTGACTTTTATCTTCCGATACATCGATCACGATCACCTGCTGGTGCACATTAACCTGTGTGGCAGCCAGACCGATACCGGGTGCTATATACATGGTCTCAAACATGTCCTCGACCAGTTTTTTTATGGAATCATCCACTTTCCCGACCGGCTTTGCCACCGTTCGCAGGCGTTTATCCGGGTAATGTAATATGTCTAGTATCGCCATAATAAATCTTTGTGTCTGTCATTAATGCCTGCGCAACTCTGCCTGATAATACGGGGCAAATATCCCTGTAATCATCACCTATTTTGTTATTTCTGCTACACTCAGTGAAAAACTTACCTTAGTAATCGAAGTTCGTCTACTAAACTATTGAGAATAGTAGAAAAAATCTGCCCAAAAACTAAAATAAAGGGCAAGGATATGAACCAGAGCCGATGAGTAAAATAAAAATAAAAATGAATATCCCGAATACGCCAAAATCACGCAATATTGTACCCTTTTTCCTGCTTTCAGGGCTACTAACCATTACTACGGGCTTTACCACGGGCTGCAGCTCATCAGAGCCACGCCCCGTTGCTGAAACGGAACCCTCTGAACCGGTTACTCTTGAACAGGCTGAAGAAACAGAAGCGCCTGCTAAAGAAATACGGGTAAAAGCTCAGCACCCTCGCCAGTACACCGTTAAAAAAGGCGATACTCTGTGGGGAATTTCCAGCCTGTTTCTACAGGACCCATGGTACTGGCCTGAGATCTGGCAAAAAAATCAGCAGGTTGCTAACCCGCATCTGATCTTCCCCGGCGATGTGTTAACACTGATATATGTTAACGGCCAGCCACAGATGAGGGTCAATGAAGCACAGCATAAACAGGTTCAACAGACGAGCGACAGCAGCGGTCTGCCAGTTAGAAAGCTCAGCCCGAGCATACGCACCTCGGAACTGGAAGCGAGCATCCCCAGTATCCCCGGCGATGCTATTCGACAATTTCTGACCAAGCCAAGAGTCGTTACCGAAGAACAACTGGAAAGCGCACCATACATCGTCGGCAGCGAAGATAATCACCTGGTCCTTGCTGAGGGCAACAGGGTCTACATCCGCGGCGAAATCGATAAAGAACGCGTACGTTTCTCAGTATTCCGGCCCGGCAAAGCATTACGCGATCCAGAAACAGACGAGATTCTTGGCTATGAAGCCATACACACAGGCGAAGTGCACGTAACAGCCTACGGCGACCCGGCTTCTGGTGACCTGACCTTCACCGGACGTGAAGTATTGATCGGTGATCGTTTATTAGCTGAAGACAAAAGCAAGCTGGAAAACCTCTACTTTCCTCACGTACCTGACAGAGACGTCGATGCCCAGATAATGGAACTGAACGAAGCACTGACCGGCGTCGCCCAGCTTCAGGTCGTCACTATTAACAAAGGTGAGCGCGATGGTATGGAAGTCGGTCATCTGCTGGCAACCTACACTAACGGCTCTACCGTACGAGATCGTCATAACAAGCGCAGCAGCAAACCGGTCAAGCTTCCTAACGAGCGCAGCGGTCTGGTGATGGTCTTCAAAACTTTCGACCGCGTCAGTTACGCTATAACGCTGGAATCCAGGCGCATTATTCATAACTACGACTTCCTCCACACACCCAAGTTTTAACAGACAGATTTAAATCAGAGTTGCCCTGACATATATGTAGTGTAATATTCACGGATGAAGAATGACAAACCTGCAAGGAATGCGGGATCGGAAAACTCACTCGAAAACTGCTTGACCCTGTTACACGTCACGGGTGCTGGTCCTACCACCTTCCACAAACTGCTCGAAGCCTTTGGCTCTATAAACGCCGCACTAAACGCCAGCCATCAACAGCTTTCGTCTCTGGCAATAAATGCCGATACCATCAGTTCCCTGCGCGATCATAAACAGATCGATATCGATGCCGACCTGAACTGGCAGGCAGAAGATGGTCACCACATCATCACCCTGTTCGATGAACGCTACCCTGAGCAGTTAAAAGACCTGAATGATGCACCGCCTGTATTATATGTAAGAGGTGACCCCGATTACCTGCTGCAACCTCAGCTGGCCATGGTTGGCTCACGCAACCCTAGCGCCGCCGGTCGAAATACCGCTAAAGAGTTTGCCCGCCATCTATCCGAAGTCGGTATTACTATAACCAGCGGACTGGCCAGCGGCATCGACGGCGCCAGCCACGAGGGCGCACTGCACGGGCTGGCCGGCACTATTGCAGTGGTCGCACACGGTCTTGATATCGTCTACCCTGCACAGCACCAGAAGCTGGCGCAGCAGATCAGCGAAAACGGGGCCGTTGTCTCCGAGATGGCTATCGGCACAGAACCACTTCGCAATTTATTTCCCAGACGAAACCGTCTCATCAGCGCACTTTCGCTAGGTACACTGGTGGTCGAAGCAGCACAAAAAAGCGGCTCCTTAATTACCGCCAGATTCGCACTGGAACAAAACCGCGAAGTATTTGCCATCCCGGGATCAATCCACAACCCCATGGCTCGCGGCTGCCATCAATTGATCCGACAAGGTGCAAAACTGGTCGAATCTGCCGAAGATATACTGGAGGATCTGCGACTTACGCCAGAACAAAACCCACTATATCCCATAAAAACAGAGACGAATATCCATGAAAATCCAAAAGATCCGCACAAGACACTTGACCCGGATCACCAAAAACTGCTCAAATGCCTCGCTTATGAGCCTGCCAGCATCGATGAGCTGGTAGTCAGCAGCGATTTTAATGCTGCAGAAGTAGCCTCCATGTTATTGATTATGGAGCTTGAAGGAATTATCTTATGTCAGGGTGGACGCTACACACGCGTTAGTTGACGACGTTTTAAAGTTATTTTAAACATTGATTTATAAGTGTTTATTAAAACCCATTACTAAATATACAGGTTTGCCTAAATGATAATCAAACAGTCCGTGGTCGATGTTTTAATGTTTTTATTCGAACGTTACCTGGATGATGACGAGTTAAACGAAAATAGCCGCGTTACTGATGAACGCGACAGTATTCAGCTTCGCCTGGAAGAAATGGGATTTCACAACAATGAAATCAACCAGGCTTTCGACTGGCTGGAAGATCTGGCCGAGCTGCAGGATAAGCAACAGTTCTCGCCGGTAAAAGAAACCAGCACACGTATTTTCAGCGAACAGGAGAAAAAACTAATTGGTATCGAAAGTATCGGATTTTTACATTTTCTCGAACAAACGAATATACTCACCCCGGTAACGCGTGAATTAATACTGGATCGTGTTGTCGCATTAGGGCAGCCGCTTGATGCTGAACAGATGAAATGGATCATCATGATCGTACTGCACGCACATCCAGGCGAGGAAAATGCATTAGCACTGATGGAAAACTTTATCTTTGATGAAGTTACCGATCTTATCCAATAAACGAACTGTTATCTGAAGATACCAGCCTGACATAACTAGCCAATAGAACTATCTGTAAAACTGCATGAGCAAAAATCTTGTTATCGTAGAGTCGCCCGCCAAAGCGAAAACCATCGAAAAATATTTAGGCAAAGACTTTAAAGTTCTTGCTTCGTATGGACACGTGCGCGATTTGATCCCTAAAGCTGACGCTATCGATACCGATAATGACTTTACGATGAAATATCAGATCATCGAAAGAAATGAAAAACACGTTAACAAGATTATCCAGTTTTTAAAAAAAGCCGATACCCTTTATCTCGCGACTGACCAGGACCGCGAGGGAGAAGCCATCTCATGGCATCTGTACGAATTATTGAAAGAAAAAGACCTACTGAATGACAAAGCTGTACATCGCGTCGCCTTCAATGAAGTTACCAAACGCGCTATCCAGGAAGCTATCGATAACCCTGGCGAACTTTCGACTGACCTGATCAATGCACAGCAAACCCGACGCGCACTGGACTACCTCGTCGGTTTTAACCTGTCACCGCTGTTATGGAAAAAAGTACAACGCGGCCTGTCTGCTGGCCGGGTACAGAGCCCCGCTTTACGCTTGATCGTCGAACGCGAAGAGGCTATCGAAGCATTCGACGCTCAGGAATACTGGACCATCGAGGCCGATGTAGAAAAAAACAGTCAGGCCTTTATCTCCCGGCTGACACTCTATAAAAATGAAAAGATAATAGACAAGCAGGCGGCAAAAAAAACCAGCGATAAAGACGCAGCTGAACAGCCGCAAGAAAAAACAAAATTTACATTTACTGATGAAACATCCGCACAGGCAGCAAAAGATAATCTGCTGGCACTTGCCAATGGCAAACTAAGCGTCGATAAAGTCGAAAAGAAAGAGACCAAACGCAACCCGTCTCCTCCTTTTACAACATCGACCATGCAGCAGGATGCCGCCAGCAAACTTCGTTTCTCTGCACAGCGCACCATGCGCACTGCACAGAACCTGTACGAAGGCATCGACATCGGCGGCGAAACGGTCGGCCTCATCACCTACATGCGTACCGACTCGCTGCACCTTGCCGATGAAGCTATCGCCGAGATACGCGGTCTGATCGAACAGCGTTATGGCAAAGACAACCTGCCCGCACAAATCCCGGTATACAAGAGCAAATCAAAAAATGCGCAGGAAGCACACGAAGCAATTCGCCCGACATCGGTGCTGCATACCCCGGAAGACATCAAGGACAAATTAAAACCTGATCAGTTTGCGCTCTACCAGCTAATCTGGCGGCGCACCATGGCATGCCAGATGATCCATGCCACATTAAATAATGTCAGCGTGCAGCTAGGCTGTGGTGATGGCAACAGTTTCCGCGCCAGCGGCTCTACCGTAAAGAAACCAGGTTTCATGTCGGTGCACATGGATAACAACGGTGAGATTGCCAGCGACAGCAAAACCAGCAAACTGTTGCCCGAGTTAATCGAAGGTGAAAAAATAAACCTGCTGGAGATTCGCAACGACCAGCACTACACCCAGCCGCCACCCAGATTTACTGAGGCAAGCCTGATCAAAACTCTGGAAGAATTTGACATCGGCAGGCCATCGACATACGCCAGCATCATCTCGACGCTGGTCAACCGAAACTATGCCGAACTGGAAAGCCGACGCTTTACACCGACCGATATCGGCCGCATCGTAAACCGCTTTCTTACCGATTATTTCCCTAAATACGTCGATTATGCCTTTACCGCCGACCTGGAAAATGAACTCGACTGCATCGCGCGCGGTGAACACGAATGGCTGCCACTACTACAAAAATTCTGGTCACCGTTTATAGAAACCGTTGACCATGTCGAAGAGAACGTCAGCCGCGCAGACGTCGCGCAATCACGTCACATCGGAACTGATGAGGAAACCGGAAAACCCATATCGGTCCGCATGGGGCCTTACGGTCCTTTCGTGCAGATCGGCGACAAGGACGATGAAGACAAACCTCGCTTTGCCAGCTTACGTCCCGGACAGAAGATGGCAGATATCACCATAGACGATGTTTACTTCCTGCTTCAGTTACCACGTGATCTGGGCGAAACCCCGGAAGGTGAAGCACTATCGACAAACTATGGCCGCTTTGGCCCTTATGTTAAATACGCCAGCAAATTCGTTTCGATAAACAAAGAATACCAGGAAAAAGACATCGACCCTTACAACATCACCTTCGAGCAGGCGATGGAGTTAGTTGCCGCGAAAAAAGAATTTGATGCCAACAAACACATCAAGGATTTCCCGGGCACTGACATCGAAGTATTAAACGGTCGCTGGGGCCCCTATATTACAGACGGCATGAAAAACGCCAAGATCCCCAAAGATAAAGAACCAGAATCCCTGACACAAAAAGAGTGTGAAGATCTGCTGGCCGCGGCGCCATTCCGTCGTGGTAAAAAGAAAAAGGCCGCAAAGAAGAAAGTCGTTAAGAAAAAAGCCGCTACAAAGAAAAAGACAACTAAGAAAAAAACAGCTAAAAAGAAAACCGCAAAGAAACGAGCTATTAAGAAAAAAGCTGCAAAGAAAAAAACCGATAAAGAATAAGCCGCGATGGCAAGTGATTTCTCTATTCGACATGCCGCGCACATCATAAAGCGCGGCGGCATCATCGCTTACCCTACCGACACCATCTACGGGCTGGGCTGCAACCCTTTCGATATCGAAGCCGTCGAAAGGATCAACACCATCAAACAACGCCCGGCTAACAAGCAGTTCATCTTGCTGGCTGCTCATATCGACCAGGTAAGATCTTTGATCGTCCTCGACAGTGATCAGGAATCATCGATCTCGCTGAGCACTGAACCAACAAGCTGGATCGCAAAAGCAAGTCAAAACGCACCTTGCTGGCTAACTGATAATGACAACTCATTGACATTCCGCATCAGCAAAAACGAAACTGTAGAGAAGCTATGCAGTGCCTTAGGGCATGCCATAATATCGACCAGCGCAAACATGTCCGGAAAAAAACCGGCAAAAAATGCTCTTGAGATACACCGCTACTTTCACACCACGGTTGATAAAATACTGGCTAGCAATAAAAAACTGACTGGCCGTCCATCTAAAATAATCCGGCTATGCGATAATCACATCATCAGACAATAATACAATCTTATAAAAATACTATGAACACTGAA
>JADFWF010000143.1 GCA_015222965.1 Pseudomonadota bacterium
ATACTTTTTAAATGGTCGTTAAATTCGACAAACGCACTCTATGCCGTTTCGCGCATGCTGGTTCAGCTGCTGCTCATAGGCTATTTTCTGACCTATATTTTTGATTCTGACAACGCTGGTGTCATCATCGTAATACTCGCTGTTATGGTGTTTGCTTCTAGCTGGATAGCGCTGGGTACGGTTGCTGAGAAGCGGCTTCAGTTATATAAGTATGCATTATCAGCGATAGCTTTTGGCGGCGGCATAACGCTGATATTAGTCACACAGGCTGTTTTGATGCTCGATCCCTGGTATGCCCCGCAGTCGATGGTGCCTATCGCCGGGATGATCTTTGCTAATGCGATGAACAGTGTCAGCCTGTCTGCCGAGCGTCTGAACGCAGAAGTAAGCCGGGGTGTGTCTTATGATGAAGCGCGTAATATCGCGTTCCAGTCTTCATTGATCCCGGTTATAAATTCTCTGTTCGCGGTCGGTCTGGTCTCATTACCCGGTATGATGACCGGGCAGATTTTATCTGGTGTCTCACCGCTTATCGCTGTCAGATATCAGATCATGGTTATGTGTATGGTATTTGGAGCGTCGGGCATCGCCACCGCGTATTTTCTGGTGCTGGTTAAACCGGTCTTTGCCAAAGAGTGATGGATGCCGTCAGTGTTCTAATCAGAGGCTGCCTAAATCCTAAACGGGTATATCGTTTAAAGTAAATACTTTGCCATGTGAGGGAGCACTGCTGATAGTGGATCCTGCTTCGCTTAACAGGTAGGCAGCAGCTTTCGCTACCTCTTCAGGTCTCTTCAGTGCCGAGGTGTCTTCGGCCGGGAAGGCGCGTGTTCTGAAAGCTGTTTTAACATCACCTGGAATCAGTCCGGTAACATTTATTGAGGTGTTTTCGACCTCGTCTGCGAGGATTTCCATCAGAGAACGTAAGCCAGCCTTCGACACCCCGTAAGCTCCCCAGTAAGCAGTGTTTTTGTCATCAAGGTTGAAGACAATAGAGCTGGGTTTATCGTGATTAAGCAATGGAAGGCATGCCTGCGTTAACATGAAGGTGGCGTTTAAATTAATCTGCATGACCCGGTACCATAATTTTAAGTCATATTGCTGAACAGGGGTGGATGCTCCCAGCCAGCCCGCATTATTGAACAAGCCGTCTAACTGAACAAATTCTTTGGCGATGACTTCTCTCAGGGTGTCACAGTCATCCGGTGTGATCTTTTCAAAATCTAACGGGTAAATAATGGGTTCAGGGTAACCTGCCTGGGTTATTTCATCGTAAAGAAGTTCGAGTTTAGGAACCGTTTTTCCATGTATTATTACCGTTGCGCCCTGCTTGGCGCACTCTATTGCTGTGGCTTTTCCGATACCATCACTGGCACCGGTAATTAATATTGTTTTATCGGTTAATTGCATAATCTGAATATGTGCTTAAAATTGGCCGCCTATTCTACTTGTCTCAACATTAAACTCAAACGGCTTTATGCAATATACAACTTTAATCTGGCGTGATGGCCAGCCGTACAGTGAAATATTTGATGATATATATTATTCGGTCGATGAAAGTGAAGATATTTCTGGTGAGAGCGAGTTTCGACACGTATTTTTTAAAAACAACGGTTTACCAGAGCGCTGGCAGGGGCGGGATGAATTTGTTATCGCCGAGTTAGGTTTTGGCAGTGGCTTAAACTGTCTCCTGACTATACGCGAATGGTTGAAGCATTGTGCTGAATGCAACGAAGATAAGACCTTACATTATATAGCGATAGAAAAATATCCATTATCAGCAGGCAGTATTGCTGATCTGGTCTCACGATACCCTGACTTAAAGCCATATTGTGATGAGATGCTTGAGAGTTATCCTCCTGCGATAGAGACATCACACAGTCGCAGGCTATTTGATAACCGTGTGGTAGTACATTTCAAATTTATGGATGTTGCACAAGCGTTGAGCAATGATCACTTTAATGTTGATGCCTGGTTCCTCGATGGCTTTTCACCTGCAAAGAATCCTGATATGTGGTCGTCAGAATTATTTACAATGATCGCTAGCAATAGCCGTGCTGGTGCAACCTGCAGTACCTATACTTCTGCAGGATTTGTTAAACGAAATATGCAGAGTGCTGGATTCGTGGTCAGTAAGGTAAATGGCCACGGTAAAAAACGTGACATGCTCATTGCTGAGCTCGCTGATGCAAAACTTAATAATACTAAGCCACGATCATTTAACTATGAAGACAAACCATGGTTCGAGCCGTCTCAGGTAGATAGTACCACTGGAAAAGATGCGATTATCGTCGGAGCAGGTATCGCAGGATTAAGTCTTGCCTATTCACTGGTACAACGGGGCTGGATAGTTTCTATCATCGACAGACACGGTGATGGCCAAAAAGAAGCAACTTCCAATCCGGCGCCCATTGTTTATCCGCGTTTATCTGTTGATAATGATGTCGATACAGCGTTCTATATTGCAGCTTATTGTTATGCCCTGCATGTTTATCAGTCATTGCAGAAAAAAAGTCAGCTAAAATTCTGGCTTGATGATGGTCTGTTTCAGCTGGTGGATAGAAAACGCATCACTCGGATAATAAAGAAGTTTAACTTCAACAGTGATCTGATCTCACAGACTGACGAATTGACCGGTGATGATGTCTCAGGAATGGACACAGAGAGTGCAGTCGTTAAATTTGACTCTGCTGGTGTAGTGCTGCCTGCCATCTTGTGTGAGGTCCTGAAAGAGGAGTGTGGTGACAGCTTGAAAATAATCACATCTGAAGTAAGACAAATAAAGTATGGTGATAATAAATGGCAGTGCCTTGATGGTTCACGATTGATCAAGGAAGCTGAAGTGCTGATCGTTGCCAGTGGTACAGACGTCAATGCCTCTGGTCTACCAACAAAGTTTCCAGTCGAAGCGATACGCGGCCAGGTCATGGTGTTAAAGGAAAATCAGTCGTCTGGTAAAATTAAAAAAACACTCAATGCCGAAGTTCATATCACTCCTGCGATCAATGGTAAGCATTACCTAGGCGCAACCTATGCGAGAAACTGTGCGAACCTGAAGGTATGTGAAACTGATAACAGCAAGCTGCTGACGTCACTTAATAAAATATATCCAGATGTTTTTAAGGCTGATGACTATTGTGATACATGGATAGGTTTTCGCGCGATGTCGAAGGACAGGGTGCCGGTTGTTGGCGCTATACCTGATGAGGCATTTTTTGATGTTGAATATGCAGATATACGCCATGGAAATATGGCAAGAGAATATCTGCCTGCCAGTTATTTAAATGGGCTGTATATCTCGGCGGCACATGGTTCGAGAGGTTTTACCAGCAGTTTTATTTCGGCTGAAATAATTGCCTCGCAGATTGCGGGTGAGCCATCGCCAGTTAACAAAAAAATACTGGATTATTTAAACCCTTCAAGGTTTATTGTGAACGATCTTAAGCGCAGGTGATTTTTCATCATCTGCACCTAATGATAGAGTTTCTTTTATCGGTTTAGGTTGTTCGATTCCATAACCCTGTCCAAAATCAACATTAATCTCCCGCAGTTTTTTAATGATCTGATCATTTTCAACATATTCAGCAATGGTTTTTATGCCCATTATGTGGCCCACTTCGTTGATCGCAGCGACCATCGCGTGATCGATGCTGTTATTGACCATGTCGGAAACGAAGCTGCCATCGATCTTAAGAAAATCGACGTGAAGATTTTTCAGGTACTGGAATGATGATAATCCACTGCCAAAGTCATCCAGTGCAAATTTAAACCCGTTGGCTTTCAGATTTTTGATAAGATTTTTTGCTTTGTTCAGATTTTTGATTGCTGCGGTTTCAGTTATCTCAAAACAGATTAGCTTATTATCTATTTCAAATTTATCGGCAGTATCTATGATGTACTTAACAATATCTTTATCATCGATGGTGTTGCCTGACAGGTTTATGGAGTACTGAGTAATGTTCTCATCTTCGTCCGAATATTTATTAATGAATGAGAAGGTTTCAAAAATAATTTTTCGGTCGAGAAGATGCATTAAGTTATAACGTTCGGCAGCAGGGATGAATGCATTTGGAGAGATCAGTTGATCGTCATCATCGAGTAATCGGACAAGAACTTCTATATGTTTGTTTTGTGTGGTTTCATTTTTTAACGCAACGATAGGCTGTGCGAACAATCGTACGCGGTTATTATCAATTGCATCGGTGATCCGTGTTGCCCAGTATGTCTCTTCCTGACGGCGTATTAATTCACTGTCTTCCTCTTCGTATACATATATCTGGCCTTTGCCCTGATCTTTGGCTGTGTAGCAAGCCAGGTCTGCTTTTCTCATGGCATCAGACGCATCTTGTGAATTTTTACTGAGCGGGTTTATGCCGATGCTTACACCCAGGTTGTAATCACATCCGTCCCAGTTGAATTTCATTTCTGATATGGCATCTGAAATCTTTTCGGTTATTTTTAGGGCGCCTTGCTGTGTACAGTTTTTAAGTATCAAGCCAAATTCGTCACCGCCTAAGCGGCTCAAAATATCATCGCCACGTATACAGGTCAGGATTAGTGAAGTCACCTGAATCAGGCACTGGTCGCCAGCACTGTGACCTGCGGTATCGTTGATTAGTTTAAATCTATCCAGGTCCAGATAGCACAGGACATGGTGTTTATTATTGTTCCTGGCATCGCAGACATAATCGGAAAGTTCTACATCAAAAGCATCTCTGTTTAGCAGGTTTGTTAACGGGTCATGTGCCGCCTGGTGTTTGATCGTGTTTTCAAGCTGACGTCGTTGTGTCTCGTCGTGGAAGACAATGACGACGCCTTCGGCACATCCTGAGGTGTTTAGAATAGGGGATATAGAGCTTTCGATGTCTTTTTTATTACTGTTTTTGCTGACCAGGCTTAATATGCTTTTGTTGATGGTTATCCCGTCATAGAGGCAAGACTTTACTACATCGTGAATAGGTTCACCCGTGTCGAGATCCTCGATCCTGAAGACATCTTGCACGGCTTTGTTTTTAGCTTCTTCGAGGGACCATGCTGTAAGTGATTCAGCAACATGATTCATATATTCGATATCACCGTTTACATTGGTCGTGATAACCGCATCACCGATTGAATGCAGTGTGACTTCGGCGCGCTCACGTTCTGATTTCATATCACTGACCAGTTGCATATTGATGATGGCCATCTGTACGCTCTGGCTAAACTGTGTCATTAGTTGATTATCAACTTTATCAAACTCATCGTAGGCTCTGAAAACAGCTATCGCACCATATGGCTTGTCTTTTAATGTAACAGGAGTTAACAGTGCTGCCTTAATGTTTAATTTTTCTGATAGTTCTGCTTGCGCGCGTTCATCGGATCTTACGTCGTTTATCATCAAGTTCTTATTGTTTAATATTGTCCATGAACATAGGCCCGCGTCCGCTACATCCAGTGTAATGTCCTCAAGATTTTCTGACTGCAGGCCGCAAGCGGCAAGGAAATGATAAGTGTCCTGAGATTTATCTAATACCGGGAAGGCCGCCAGTTGTGATCCAGTGATCTCCTGTGCTGCACGGCAGATATTTTTGAAGAATGCGTCCCGGTCATAACCTTCTGTTATCAACCGCGCGATCCAGTTATCGATGAGTGTTAGTCCCTGTTGATATCGTCTGCTGTTGTTGATCTCTATCTGATGTTCCAGCTCGATGATCGCGCGTGATGTAGAGATGGTTAAAATGTTTTCTGCCAGACTAGTGTCTTCGATCGGAGTGTTGCTGGCGACGGCGATCATGCCTATTACATTATCATTTTTATCGGTCAGACTGATGCCGATGTAACTGGCGGCATCTTTCAGTAATTCGTCACTGCAACCGGGGAAGTAATCTGAAAAATCACGGTTATGTACCAGGCGACCATTTTTGATAACTTCTTCACAAGGTGTATCGGATAATGAATAGGTGATATTGCTGCTGAACATACCATGGTCGAGCAAGCCCAGTATCTCTCCGCTCATACTTGAGGTGTTGACCTTTGTTATATATGCATACTCGACATCAAGTGCTGTACACAGCGCATTCAATAAAAATAATATTCTGTCTTCCTTGTTATGGCTGTTCTTATCTATATCAACCAGCTGATAGAGTGCTTTTTCAGTCCTGGTCCTTAAGTTGATCTCGTCATTTAACTTGGCGTTGCTGCTTGATAGTTCTGCTTCATTTTTTCGTAATGTGATGAATATATACAAGATGTATAGGATCAGGTATATCGTGCATACGAACAACAAGATGTTGAAGATCTGGGCATTGTTGTTTTGTTCGTTCTGTAGAAAACTTACCCGGTTCTTTAACAGGATGATCTGGTTTTCGATGTCTAAAGAATTAAACTGGTTCAGGATATCGTCGATCTCAGGTAAACGTTCGATGATCATCAGGCTGTGATTGATCAGTGCGTTGGTATCAGC
>JADFWF010000016.1 GCA_015222965.1 Pseudomonadota bacterium
CAACAAAAAATGTTTTTCTCTGCGTCTCCGCGCCTCTGCGGTTCAAGTTTTTAAAGTTTTTTGGCGGTCTGCTAAGACTCAACTACAGCCATCTGATTTCGGCAAACACTATCAGATCACACACCAGCAAAATGCAATACAACCTTCACTAGGCCAACAAGTAACAGGACAAATAAAACGGCAAACACGATACCGCCGACGACAAAATGATGAAACTTGCCCTGCTCAAAATCGCGTTCTCTGTTCGTTTTAGTCTGCACACCGAAGCTGGCAGCAACAACACTTTTCATAACGGCTAATGGCGAAACTTTCTTCTGGTCATCTGAGTTTTCGGTAGTCATAGTTTTTGCATTCTTCAGTAATAGATTAAATCTATATTAATACGAGCTAATATATTATTCAATCAAGATCCAGGTTTTTAAGATAGTTTTTAAAGTCAGGTGCCATCTCATCATGCTGAAGTGCAATCTCAACATTAGCTTCTAAGTATCCGATTTTACTACCGCAATCATAGCGTCGACCTTCAAAACTATAAGCATATATTTCTTCAGTCTTTCTCAGCTCAGCAATGGCATCAGTTAACTGGATCTCGTTACCCGCACCACGTTTGGTTGTTTTTAGTTTTTCCATTATTGCTGGTGTCAGGATATAGCGGCCGACTACCGCCTGGTCAGAAGGCGCCTCTTCAGGTGCAGGTTTCTCTATTATCTCATCCACCCGCGACAATCGATCGGCCAGTTTCGGGCCTGCAACCATACCGTATTTATCACTCTCGGTTATGGCAACAGTTTGGGTACCGATAATACTGCCCTGCTTCTCATCATAGATATCAACCATCTGCTGAATACAGCTGCGACCTCCTTTGTTGTATATCAGGTCATCTGGCAATAACACGGCAAAAGGCTTGTTACCGACCGCGGGTTCCGCACACAGTACTGCATGCCCCAGGCCCAGTGCTTCTGACTGGCGTATAAAAACACAGTGGATATGTGGCGGTACTACATCCTGCACTACTTTTAGTAACGCCTGTTTATCTCTAAGACTCAACTCGGTTTCCAGTTCGTAAGCTTTGTCATAATGGTCGATGATGGCGTTTTTAGTTCTGCCAACAACAAATACCAGGTTTTCCATGCCGGCCGCTACGGCCTCTTCAGTGGCATACTGAATTAATGGTTTATCAACCACTGTCAGCATTTCTTTGGCGATGGCTTTGGTCGCAGGTAAAAAGCGCGTGCCTAATCCAGCAACTGGGAATACAGCGGTACGAATAGAACTCATGACATATCTCAAATAACATTAAATTAAGTGCAATTTTAGACTATGTTGGCATGCATGTTTGAATGACTATGGTAAAATTTCGTAGTTTTTTGAATTAAAACACCCGGATTACTTATGACCTACGTAGTTGTTGAAGACTGTATCAAGTGCAAACACACAGATTGTGTTGATGTCTGCCCCGTTGACTGTTTCCATGAAGGCCCGAACTTTCTGGTGATCGACCCGGAAGAATGTATCGATTGCACTTTATGCGAGCCGGAGTGCCCTATCGGTGCTATTTTTGCCGATGACGATGTCCCCGAGGGACAGGAACACTTTACTGCACTCAATGCAGAATTGAGCCTGGAATGGCCGGTGATAAACGTCAGCACAGACTCTCCTGCAGATGCTGCCGAATGGGAAGGCGTACCGGACAAACTGAAGCTATTAGAAAGATAAGCACCGATATAACTCAGTGACCCTTATAACTCCGTGACCCCGGCATCTACTATTGAAGTTTCTGCACATCGAAATATACTTCAATACACCGCTGAGTTTATATTTGAAAAGTTCAGCGATGAGTTACCTGATCTCTCAAAACTCTTTGTACTGTTACCGCATTCACAGGTAACACCGCAATTTATTGAAACACTCTGTCATAACCTTCCTGCGGGGTCACCAGCCATTATACCGCCATGGGCTGGTACATTAAGAGGCTGGGCACATCAATTTTCCAGCAATCAGTATGCTGATTTTCAGATCATCAGTGAACACGCCCGACAGTTGCTGTTCATCGAAGCACTGCAGCAGCACCCTGACCTGTTCAGAGAAAAAAACCAGTGGCAGGTCACCCAGGCGTTATTAAATTTTTTTGATGAGCTTAGTTTAAATCAGAAAGACCTGTTCACATCCGCTGATGACTGGCAGGAAAATCTCAAACAGGGTTATGGTATAGAACAGCAGGACTTCGAACATCTGCAATACGAGAGCAAGCTTGTTTATACCTTATGGCATGCCTGGCAACAGCAGCTTAGCGAGAACGGCCTGTACGATGAAACGGCTGACTATATCTCACGTTTGAATAACGCACCATCTGTAATAACTGAACAGCAACAATTTATCTGCCTTGGTTTATCAAACTATTCTGTAACCGAACTGGCATTCATCGAAAACCTGATCACGAATAAACAGTGTGACATCATCGAGTATGCAGACACCATCGCTAGCGACACTGAGCACGATCATGCTTTCTCTGAACTCATCAGTGAGACCTTCATAAGATCAGATCTATCGATTAAACAACGCGCGATTAAATACCTCGATAAACACGGTGATATCTTTTCTGCAAAACCACCATTCAGCACCTACATGGCCGGTGACGAAGAAGAGCAGATACGCGCCATCGACTACTTCGTAAGAAGTAATATCCTGTGGGATAATAATAATATCGCGATCATAAGTGAAGACAGGAAATTATCCCGCCGCTTACGTGCACTACTTGAACGAGCTGACATACAACTGCAGGACAAGGCGGGCTGGTCACTGGCGACCACACAGGCAGCGACCATCATCGAGCGCTGGTTAGAGTGTATCGAGGAAGACTTCAGCGCCTACCCCTTGCTCGACTGTTTAAAATCACCCTTTATCGACATCAGACAAACGGTTACTGACTACAAACAAAACATCTACCGTTTCGAACACGATTTAATCTTTCACGAAAATGTCAGCAGTAATATCTCGCAGTATAAAAACAAACTTAAAGAGCGATTAAAACGTTTAACCCATTGGCCGAATAACGCTTATAACGATGTGATCAGTACACTGAATTTTATTGAAGACAGTGCAGCAGACTTAGTAAAACTACACGAAAAAAACAAAAATATTCTGCTATCAGAGTTTCTTGAAACCCTGCTTACCAGTCTAGAAAATATTGGGGTAATACAAAACTATCAGGATGATGACGCCGGACTGGTGCTGCTAAAAACATTTGATTCATTAAAACAAAGCTTAAAACATTCCAACCCGAAACTAAGCTGGCAAGACTGCCGCATATGGTTAGGTATGGCGCTGGAATCACAACATTTCACACCGCCAACAAATAACTCAAGCGTACAACTGATAACACTTGAACAATCGGCTTACTGTCATTTCGACTGCCTGGTTATCGCAGCAACAGAGTCTCAACATTTTCCCGGTAGCGCAAATAGCACGCCCTTCTTCAACCAGGCGGTGAGAGCCTCTCTCCAACTGCCCACCTGGGAAGGACAGCGTGAACAGCGCCAGCAACTTTTTAATCAGGCTCTGATGTCAGCATCAGAAGTTTTATTAACTGCCTGCAATGAAGAGAAAGGTGAGCAAAAACCGGTATCACCCTGGCTGGAATTATTAGTCAGCTTTTATAATCTAGCCTATGACAACACGACCGAAAATAAATACCTACACGACCTGGTCCGCTCAGGATGCGAAGTATTTAATAGTGACGAGAAAGAACTACCCGCTCCATCACAACAAAGCAGACCTGTGATACCTGAAGACCTGATACCTGAAAAAATTTCAGCCAGTTCACATCAGCGCCTGATAAACTGCCCCTACCAATATTTCAGCGCCGACGGCTTACGCCTTAAAGCATTAGAAGAACTGAGTGATGAATTAAAAAAATCGAATTATGGTGAACGCATCCATTCTATCCTGCAGGCATTCCACAATGGCCATGCTAAGTATGGCGAAGCATTCAAGCAGGAAATAGATGCCAGCAACCGTCTTCTTGCAGAGAAACATCTGAACGAGATATCAGAAAAAATATTTCTTGACGATCTCGATGACAATGTATTACACAGGAGCTGGTTATACCGTTGGCAAAAACATATACCTTCCTACATCAACTGGCAGATCCTGCACCAGTCAGACTGGTCTGTTTATCAGAGCGAAATCTTACTCGAAACTGAACTGGATTCATCTATAAAAATACACGGCAGGCTCGACCGCGTTGATAAAAACAAACAAAACAGCACGGATGCCATCATCGA
>JADFWF010000144.1 GCA_015222965.1 Pseudomonadota bacterium
GAGGTTGCCAGCGGTGCCAGCGAAAGCGCTAATGCTAACACAGCGCCCAAAAACAGTAATTGACCTGTAACAGGTAGGCCATCCGAAGCAACATCCACCGCATTTGCACCAAAGATCAAAATAGGGATATATAACGGCAGGATAATTAGAGACAACAAAACACCGCCACGGTTCACTGCAACCGTTAACGATACCCCTATTGCGCCGACCAGACTGAGCACCGGCGTCCCCAGTAACAGGCTATAGATCAATACGCTGACCGCATCCATCGGCAGGCTCATGAACAAACCCAGCAAAGGTGCAATAATCACCAGCGGCAAACCAGTTAACAGCCAGTGCGCCGAGACCTTTGCCAGCACCAGGATCATCAGCGGATTCGGGCTCAGCATCAACTGATCTAAAGAGCCATCGTCATAATCCTGTTTGAATAACCTATCCAGTGACAATAACACCGCTAGCAGCGCAGATACCCATATCACGCCTGGTGCCATTGCACGCAGAGCATCCGGTGTCGGGGTAACAGCAAGCGGAAACAAGGTTACCACCAGCACAAAAAATATCAGCGGATTCGCCAGCTCATGACGATTACGCAGAGCCAGCCGTAGATCACGAAGCAATAGATGATAATACGCTTTTAACATCTAGTTCTCCGCAGCCGCTTTGTTGTTAGCTACCCGGCCAAGCTGCACCGAAGACATCTCACAGTCCAGCTGCATACCATGGTGCGTGGTAAAAACAACACTGCCACCCGCCTCGCGGTGCTCGAGTATCATCGATTCCATGAGCGCGACACCCTGCACATCCAGAGCCGTCAGCGGTTCATCCAGCACCCATAATTTTGCCTGCGACAGATCGATAAACGCCAGTAAAATTCTGCGCCGCTGACCGGAAGACAAAGCTTTGCCCGGCACATCATCATACGTCGCCAGGCCCACTTTAGACAGAGCGACCTCGATTTGTGCGTCACTCAAAGAAAGCGAGCGGGTATCGAGCAGCGAACGCACATTCTCTAAAACGGTTAGATCACCCTTGATACAGGGCAAATGGCCGATATAAACCATGTTGGCATAATAATCTTCACGGTTAGCAACTATCGACTCTCCACGCCACAACACTTTGCCCGCCTCCGCCTGGCGCAAGCCACAGATTATCCGCAACAGGCTGGTTTTACCGCTGCCGTTCGGCCCTTCGATCTGCAAGACTTCCGCTTCTGCCACAGTAAAACTTAGATCGTTAAATAATAAACGATCATCGCGTACACATTCTAATGACTGGGCTTCAAACATAATTTCGGCTGGTATGGGTTATACGAGCATGGGCGTTAGTATACAGTGGTCTATAGACAAAAAAGGATGGCCTAAGCCACCCCCTTTTCTACCATGCCTTAATAAAGCTCTGATTAAAGCTGGGCTTTATTTAAGGCTGGCTATATAATTTGCAACCGCTGTCATGTCGGCATCAGACATTTTTTCTACGATTGAACGCATCAGCATTTTATCATCATTGGTACGGCTGCCGTCTTTAAATGCTTTCATCTGGGCCAGTGTATATTCTGTGTACTGACCGCCTAACTGTGGATACCCGATACCTGCAGTACCAGAACCTTTTGGACCATGGCATGCCTGACAGGCAGGAATACCTTTCTGCAGGTCACCGCCTTTATACAGTGCACGTCCTGCGGCAAGTTTGCTTTCATCAAATGTCGCAGCCTGGCTCACGCTTTGCGCCTGAAAATAAGCACCGATATCTTTTGCATCTTCATCAGACAGGGCAGCAACCATGCCGAACATGATCTCATTTTTACGCGTGTCATTGGCTTTAAAATCTTTAACCTGCTTTACGATATAAGCCTCATTTTGACCGGCAAGTTTTGGAAAACTCGGCGCCGGGCTATTACCATCAACACCATGACATCCACCACAGGCCGCTGATTTAGTCTTACCCGCTTCAGCGTTACCGGCTATGGCTGTACCCGAAGTCGCAAAAAGAAACATCAGACCAGCTAAAAATAATTTTTTCATTGTTTGAACTCCAAACAGACAAACCCTGACGGGTAAAAAAAAGTTGCGGAATTCTACACCACGCAGGCAATTCCTTCAATATCAATCATGAGACCGCCCACACAAGGTCACCTACACCCGCTCACTATTACACGATTCACTATTTCAGGGCGATAGCGCATAATGCCCGCCTATGAACAATCCTTCAGATAAAAAAACCCCGGATCTAGCCGTCAATAATCGCTACTACCGCAAAGCGAGCTTCCTGATCAGTGCCGGCAGCGCAAAACAATTTCCACCGGAAGGCCGTGAAGTCGCCTTTGCCGGGCGCTCTAATGCCGGCAAATCCAGTGCTATCAATACATTATGCGATAACAAAAGCCTGGCGCGCACCAGTAAAACACCCGGTCGTACGCGTCTGGTCAATTTTTTTGAAATGGACGAAGGACACCGTCTGGTCGATCTGCCCGGATACGGCTTTGCCAAAGTACCGGTCGCCATGAAAAACGAATGGCAGAAACTGATGACCCAATATCTGAGTGAGCAGCAGGCGCTGAACGGCCTGGTGGTAATCATGGATATCCGCCACCCGTTAAATGACTATGACTGGCAGATGCTGGAATGGTGTGACCATTTTCAGCTACCGGCACACGTATTATTAACCAAAGCAGACAAGATCAAACGCGGCGCACAGCAAAACAGCAAGCTAAAAACCCAGAAATTGCTGAAAGATGCCGGTATCAATGCCAGCGTGCAGACATTTTCCGCGTTGAAAAAAACAGGGCTTGATGAGTTGGTGACTAAACTCAATGGCTGGCTGGCGTTGTAAACCAGGCACAATTGGCAAATGTCGGCTTACGGCCAGGAACGGACATACAAAACAAAGTCAAAAGATTTTCACCGCAGAGGCGCGGAGACGCAGAGTTTATTTTGTTAAC
>JADFWF010000145.1 GCA_015222965.1 Pseudomonadota bacterium
AATACCATCGGGGATAGTCACTGAATTTAGCTGAGGCAGGCGATATTCTTCATCGACGATGAATGACAGTCCCATCGCTTCGAGGCCTGCACGTAACGCCAGGTGATTGTTTTTATGTCGTGCCCATGAATTTTCCAGGCCTTCGTCCTGCAGCATGACCAGTGATTCGTGCAGGGCGTATAGCGCATTAACTGGCGCAGTATGGTGATATGCGCGTTTTGCGTTAGGTCCCCAATATCCCATGACCAGGTTGGTATCAAGGAACCAGCTTTGTACTTTTGATTTGCGGCTGGTGATGACCTCGACCGCGCGCTCACTGAAACTAACAGGTGAAATGCCCGGTGTGCAGGAAAGGCATTTTTGCGTGCCAGAATAAATAGCATCGATTCCCCAGTCGTCCACTCTCAATTCGCTGCCGCCTAAAGAGGTAACGGCATCGACCAGTACCAGGGCATCATGGTGGTGGGCGATGGCGCTTAGTGCTTCAGCATCTGAACGTGCGCCTGTTGACGTTTCCGCATGCACAAAGGCAAGCAGTTTGGTATCCGGGTTAGCCTTGAATGCATCTTCAACTTTTTGTGGATCAACCGGTTTGCCCCAGTCATCTTCTACCATGACTGGTATTGCACCGCAGCGTTCCACCACTTCTTTCATGCGACCGCCGAAAACACCGTTCTGGCATACGATGGCTTTGTCGCCGTGTTCGAGAAGGTTCTGGAAAGTGGCTTCCATACCGGCTGAGCCTGGCGCCGAGACCGGAATGGTCAGCTGGTTTTCAGTTTTGAAGGCATATTGCAGCATGGTCTTTACTTCATCCATCATGCCGACAAAAGCCGGGTCTAGATGGCCGATGCATGGACGTGCCATAGCGCCCGTGACTCGTGGGTGTACATCGGATGGGCCGGGTCCCATTAATGTGCGGACGGGTGGGTTGAATGAAGTAATGCTCATAGTTTTTCCTGAAAAATGTAATTACGGTGTAAAGGTGGGGTATTTTGCCAGAAATAGTTGATTTCAACTACTCACAGTAATTATGGTTATATATGTTGTCATCTTGACAAAGGAGAGATCTTAAAAGTTAGAGTGACAGGATCTCTCCTTTGTCGAGATGACAGTGTGTGCGATGCTAAATAAGTAGTTCCAACCAATGTTTAACCGGCGTGTCGGTACCGCTCTGTAAATGTAAGTGACAGCCGATGTTTGCGGTAACAATAATATCAGGGTCATTCTGTTCGATGTTTTTGAGTTTGTTCGATAGTAGTTGCTGAGAAATTTCTTTTTGTGTTATCGAATAAGTACCGGCAGAACCGCAACATAGATGTTTGTCCTTAAATGGCAGCAGGGAGTAGCCGAAATGATCGAGAACAGGTTCGACAAGGTTTTTAATCTGCATGCCGTGCTGCATCGTGCAGGGCGGATGAAAGGCGATCGTCTTATCTGTTTCCGACGTAGATCGGCCTTTTATCAACTGTTCTATCGCTGTTTTTTTATCAGCATAATTGCCGGTACTAATGATCTCTATCGGGTCTCTGTATAGATCACTGATGATCTGCGCCTTGTGTGCGTAATCTTTATCGCTGGCAAGCAGTTGTGAATATTCTTTTATGGCGACGCCGCAGCCGCTTGCCGTCATGCAGATTGCTTCAATCTGATCGTTTTTTATCAGTGGCCACCAGTTGTCGATATTCGACCTGATGATAGTAAGTGCTTCCTGTTCTGCGTTCAGGTGGTGGCTGAGCGCTCCGCAACAACGTGTTTCTGGTGGTTCGATACACTCAATATCTAAGCGGTCAAAAATAATTTTGGCTGCAGTATCTATATTTGGTTTTAAGTCGGGTTGAACGCAACCAGAAATTAATAAGATTTTTCTGTCATGTAATCTCTTTATGTAATGAAGCTTGTTCTGTTTTTCAGGTATTGAGGATTTTAAAAATGCCGGAAGTGTGGGTTTCAGCGTCTGTCCTGTTTTTAGTAAAAGGGTAAACAGAATACGGCTGAGAAAGAGTTTTCTTAGTGTCAGGTGCAAGGTCTTCTGGTACAGACTGCGCGAAACTTTTTGATTTATGACGGAGCGGCCGATGTTCAGTAATTGACTGTATCTGACGCCGGAGGGGCAGGTGCTCTCACAGTTCCTGCAGGTAAGACAGCGGTCGAGATGAAGCTGTGTCTGCCGGCTCGGTGTTTTTCCTTCCAGTGCCTGTTTGATCAGATAGATGCGTCCCCGTGGACCGTCCAGTTCATCGCCGAGTAATTGATAGGTCGGGCAGGTGGCGTTGCAGAAGCCGCAATGAACACAGCTGCGTAAAATTTTGTCGGCTTCGATGCCTTCAGGCGTCTGTAAAAAATCGTTTATTAAATTTGTTTTCATAGCCGGTGGTTTACAGGTCCGTGTACAGGCGTTCTGGATTTAAGATGTTCTCAGGATCGAAAGCATGTTTTAAACGTTGGTGAATTTTCAAAGCTACCGGTTGCAGGGGATGGAAGATGTCAGTTACAGCTTTGTTTTTGTTTGCTATCGGGTAGCGTTGTGCATGTCCGTTGAATTTCTCGGCTATCGAATATAAGTTGTTATCGCTATGGATCCAGCGCAGTGCGCCATTCCATTCAATTAGTTGCTCCCCCGCTTCTTCATAGTTCTCGGTCGTTGCCTGATGGGAGCAGCGCCAGAGGTTTTGAGTACTGGAAAAAAATTCATGAGTCTGGTTTTTTATCTGTAACCAGAAATTATTGTCTATTTCTTCAATTTCGAAGTCACGGCTGATGATGCTTAATGATTGTTTAACGGCAGAGTGGGTGCTGCCAAGCCGTATATGTAAAGTGTCTTTTAAAAGGCAGCTGGCTGAAACAGGAATGCCTTGCCTGATCCATTGTTGAATGGTGTTGCCGGCATCTTGTGATTCAATTTTTAGTTTTACTGAAATTTCGGTTTCATTGACCGGTAAAACTTTTAACGAGATATCCAGTATCAGCCCAAGCGTTCCCTGTGCGCCAACCATCAGGCGTGACGCATCATAACCTGCAACATTCTTCATCACCTGACCACCGAAACGGCATTTTTGTGCTTTGCCATTGATGATGGTCGTGCCCAGAACGAAATCGCGTGCAGCACCGCAAGCTGCACGGCGTGGCCCGGATAGACCGCAGGCGACGACGCCGCCGATGGTCGTGTTTTCAGAATGTTGCGGCGGTTCAAACGCCAGCATTTGTTTATTAGACTTTAGCTCTGCTTCCAGTTCACTCAGCAAAGTGCCGCTACGAACGGTAACAACCAATTCGCTTGGTTGATATTCGATAATGCCAGTATGATTAGTTGTAGATATCACCTCGCCCTCAATTTGGTTGCCATAAAAAGATTTTGAATCCCCGCCCTTAATTACCAATGGAGATTTATCATTAACAGAATTGCTGATCTTCTTAATC
>JADFWF010000146.1 GCA_015222965.1 Pseudomonadota bacterium
AAAGAACAGTTAAGAAATCTTGAGATGGAGACTGAAATTCAGATCCGTTCAGGTTATGAAAAAGAATCTGACGGTTTTGATGAGAATTTTGATCCGCTGGAAATGGACCAGTACTCAACGATGCAGCAATTAACACGAAGCCTGGGTGAGACCGCGTCTGACGTGGAAAGTATTAATGAGATCCTTTCTGAGATCACACGTGATTCCGAGACACTGTTGGTGCAGGAGTCACGAATAAGCACAGACCTGCAAGAAGGTTTGATGCGTACCCGGATGGTCCGTTTTGGTGGTTTGTCATCGCGCTTACGCAGGATCGTTCGCCAGATCTCACGTGAACTGGGTAAAGAAGTTGAAGTTGAGATTGTCGGTGACAGCAGTGAAGTCGACCGTACCGTTTTAGACAGGATTATCGCACCGCTAGAGCATATGTTACGAAATGCTGTGGCGCATGGTATCGAACTGCCAGCTGCCAGAACGGCGCAGGGTAAAAGTGAGACCGGAAAAATCACAATTGATGTAGACCGTCAGGGTGCTGATATCGTCATTGATGTTAAAGATGACGGTGCCGGTATCGATGTCGACAAAGTTCGTGAGAAAGCTATAAAGCAGGGCTTTATTACGGCGGAGACAGAGCTTTCAGATCACGATGTATTGCAATTTATCCTGCAGTCAGGGTTAAGTACAGCTGACGAAGTTAGCCAGGTCGCAGGCCGTGGTGTGGGCATGGATGTTGTTGACAGTGAAATCAAACAATTGGGCGGTGTCCTGGAAATAGAAACCGAACGTGGAATAGGTACCAAGTTTCATGTTCGTCTGCCACTGACGCTGGCGATTAACCAGGCGTTACTGGTAAGCACAGTAGAAGATGTCTTCGCTATCCCGCTTTCAAGTATTGAGGGTGTAGTACGAATTACCGGACTGGAGCTACAACGCTTTTACGATAGCGATAACTGCTTTTATGAGTTTAATGGCATCGAGTATGAGTTGAAACATCTGGGTGGGCTGTTAACCGGTAACCAGGGTGATTATTCAAAACAGTTGCAATTGTTCCCCGTATTACTGGTGCATGTCGGTGATCAACATTTTGCATTGCATGTCGATGATCTTTTAGGTCGACGTGAAATCGTGGTGAAACCTGTCGGTATGCAGATAGGCAGCGTCCGTGGTATCGCCGGTGCAACCATCCTTGCGGATGGCCGTGTAGTACTTATTCTGGAAATGTCAGCACTTGTTGTTGCCGACAGTTTGTTTAAAGAACATGTGCCTGTTGTTGAGGAAGCCGAGCCAGTCGTTGTCGATAAGACGACGATTATGGTCGTTGATGACTCTATCACTATCCGCAAGGTTACGGAGCGTATGCTCGAGCGTTATGGCATAGAAGTGGTACTGGCAAAAGACGGTGTAGATGCAACCAATCAATTACAGGATTTCATCCCGGATCTGATGTTGCTCGATATCGAGATGCCGCGTATGGATGGTTTCGAGGTCGCCAGTTTCGTGCGAAATGATGACAGGCTTAAAGAACTGCCAATCATCATGATCACTTCCAGGACAGGCAGCAAACATAAAGAAAAAGCCATGAAGATTGGTGTAAACCAGTATCTTGGTAAACCATTCCAGGAAGATGATCTGGTTAGTAATATTAATGAAATTTTAAAAACCGCTTTTTAACTAGCTAACTAAAAAAGATTATCTGAGAACAGGTTATGGCTAAAGATAAACAAGAAATAAAATGCGTCATTTTAACTTTGCGTAAAGAGAACGTAATTGTACCGAACTCTCTGGTTGCAGAAATTATTTCAGTAAGAGAAATAGACAGCATGGATAATGCGCCTGACTGGTTTCTCGGTAACATGAATTGGCGTGGTGCTGATGTTCCTTTGCTTTCATTTGAGGCATCCGGCGGTGAAGAGATCTCAAAGGTGAATCTAAATACTCAAGCGGTAGTGTTATATGCGGTCAGTGATACAGGTAAGCCTGGAGAAACACCGTATTTAGGTCTGGTCATGTCAGGTGTGCCACATGTTAGTAATTTTACTCGCGAGCAGATAAAAACTGACGCTGAAGCATTGGATACACATCCGATGGTTGCGCAGAAGATTCGTATCAATGGAGCTAGTGTCAGTATCCTTGATGTGGATGCAATGGTGATGATGGTTGAAGAGTTAGCTGCATAGGCAGATATCAGTTGGCAGTTAAAAACAAAAAAACTACAAAGCCACAGGCTACGTAGTTTTTGTAGGGTGGGCATTGCCCACCATCACGGTATATCTACTGGCCGCATTCTGTCGGGCAATGCCCGACCTACGTTTCTATTTCGAATTTATAACTTACAACTTAATACTTCTTTTAAGCCTCAACTGCAGCCATTCAATTTCAGGCATTAACGGTCAGACCGAGCCGGAACGAATACACATTACCAGTTAGTAATTAAAAATCACCCCATAAGGTCTGAAGTGCGCTGATCACTGCTGGACCAGCTGTTTCGGTACGCAGGATTCTTGGGCCAAAGCGTATATCCACAAAGCTGTTTTTTTTCAGGAACGCTGTTTCATTGTCATTTAAACCACCTTCTGGACCGATAAGTAGTTCTATAGACTGATGATTGTTATCGATGTCTTTTAGTGATGTCGTTGCGGCTGGATTTAAATTTAATCTATGTGCATGTTCACTCAATAATGAGCTGATATCGTTTAAGGAAGTTATTTCTGTAATATCCGGGATAATGCTGCGACCTGACTGTTCGCAGGCACTTATCGCAACTTTTCGCCAGTGCTCAAGCTTCTTCACTTTTTTTTCATTAACCAGTTTGCTGTTGGAGCGTTGGCAGATAACCGGGATGATTTTATTTACGCCCAGTTCAACAGATTTCTGGATGGTCGCTTCCATTCTGTCCTGTCGTGATAGGCCCTGTATCAGAGTGATGCACAAGTTTGATTCTTTTTGAACCTGCTCTTTAGATTCGATGATGACGGATGTCTTTTTGGGGTTTGTGTCCAGTGTTTTACATGAATAGTCAAAACCATCGCCGTTAAACAAAATGATGGCTGTGCCCTGTTTGCTGCGTAAGACCCGTATTAGATGACTGGATGCGTTGGCGTCGAGAAAGGTGGTTTCACCACATTTTAGTTGTTCTGAATAATATAAGCGTGTGATGCGCACAATGAGATTCGAAGGCTAAACAGAAAGGTTTTTCCAGATAGCGTTAGTGGCGGCCGCCTGGTTCAAGGTGTAAAAGTGTAATCCGGGTGCGCCTTGCTCTAGCAGCTGGTTGCACAGCTTGCTGACAACATCGAGGCCAAATTTTTGCAGGCTTTCTTTATCATCGGCGTATGCTTCTAATTGTTTTCTTATCCAGCGTGGGATCTCAGCACCACAGACATCTGAAAACCTTGTCAGGCTAGCAAAATTTGTGATCGGCATGATGCCGGGTGTCACTGGTATGTGGATATTATTTTTTTGGCAATTGTCGATGAAGCGCAGGTAGGCATCGATGTTATAAAAATATTGTGTTATTGCACCATCAGCACCGGCGGCAACTTTGTTTTTAAAGCTTTCAAAATCACTCTGTGGTGATTTTGATTCAGGATGGTATTCAGGGTAGGCGGCTACTTCGATGGTGAAGTGGTCACCGCTTGTTTCACGAATAAAAGATACCAGCTCATTGGCATAAGACAGTTCTTTGGTGGATTCGCCAGATTCAGGTATGTCACCCCGAAGTGTGACCAGGCGTGTAACACCCAGTTCTTTATATAGTTCCAGAAGATTTTTTATCTGTTGCTTACTGGAGCCTATGCAGGAGATATGCGGTGCGACATTGATCTTTTTTTCTGTCAGCAGTTTAACAATTTCTAAAGTGCTGTCTCGCGTAGTACCGCCGGCACCGAAGGTAACGGAATAATATGCGGGTTGAAAAGTGTCGTTTAATGATTGCTGTGTGGTGAGTAATTTTTCAACACCGGCTTCCGTGCGCGGTGGGAAAAATTCACAACTCAGAGCTGCAGAACGATTACTGCTGTTCATATATTACTGCTCATAATAAAATTCACGATGTTCCGTAGTCTGATATCAGCCTTTAATAGCGGTAATGATCTGCTTTGAAAGGTCCTTCGACAGGTACGTTGATGTAGTCAGCCTGTTCCTGTGAAAGCGCTGTCAGATTTGCGCCAACTTTTTTCAGGTGCAAACGTGCAACTTTTTCATCGAGTATTTTAGGCAGGATATAGACCTTGTTTTCGTAGCTTTCACTGTTTTTGTAAAACTCGATCTGAGCCATAACCTGGTTAGTGAAAGAAGCTGACATAACAAAGCTTGGATGGCCTGTTGCACAGCCCAGGTTAACCAGGCGGCCTTTGGCAAGGATGATGATACGTTTGCCGTCAGGGAAGATAACGTGATCAACCTGTGGTTTGATCTCGACCCACTCGTATTTTTCCAGTGAAGCGATATTGATCTCAGAATCAAAGTGGCCGATATTACAGACGATGGCTTCGTTTTTCATCGCCACCATGTGATCGTGGTCGATAACGTTAACGTTGCCAGTGGTAGTAACAAAGATGTCACCCATGGCTGCTGCATCATTCATCTCTACTACGCGGTAACCTTCCATCGCTGCCTGCAATGCACAGATAGGATCGATCTCTGTAACCCATACCGTTGCGCCCATGCCTTTAAAAGCTTGTGCACAGCCCTTGCCAACATCGCCGTAACCGAGAACGACACAGATCTTACCGGCGATCATCACATCGGTCGCACGTTTGATACTGTCGATCAGTGATTCGCGGCAGCCGTACAAGTTATCAAATTTGGATTTTGTAGCAGAGTCATTGACGTTCATTGCAGGGAACAGTAACTCGTTCTTTTCCTGCATCTCGTAGAGGCGGTGTACGCCAGTGGTTGTTTCTTCAGTTACGCCTTTAACACTGCCAGCGATGTCCTGCCA
>JADFWF010000147.1 GCA_015222965.1 Pseudomonadota bacterium
AGACACAGGATATACCAGATGCAGATGGGGATCATGATAGCGATCCAGCTCCAGTCATCGATCAAAAATATCGTGCTGATGATCTCATTGTCAGAGAATGAAGAGAAAGGCAGACAATAAAGCGTAAAGAGCACACTGACCCCGATCAGTATCAGCGCATGCTTGCGTTTATGGATACTGGAAAAAGCCAGCATTACCCATAATGGTATTTTCTTCCCTGTTTCTTTATTTGAGTCGTTGTTGATTTCGGTCATTATTACATCTGTCTAATCAGACATCAGGTCATCGAGACCATCGTCCATATGAAGTTCGGTTAATTCAGAAAAACTGCCTATCCATTTACCATCGATAGTGATCTGCGGTACGGTACGGGCACCATTGGTTATCTGTGAAAATTCACGCAGCCCGGCGGGGTCCTGATCGACGCGAACTTCGTCATAAGGGATGCCCCACTTGACGAGTAATGATTTTGTCTTATCACAGATCGGGCAGATGCCGGTGCTGTATACTTTTACACGAGCCATAAATTATTCTCAATAATAAGGTTGCCAGAAAAAAGCTTCCGAAAAAACCCACATAGATTGTTGTTTTCTTTTCTATTAAAAATAGGGGAGAATGCCTAACCGCGTCACAGATGGTTGCAGATACTGGCCGTTACCGACCTGAAACGAGACATCAATAGAGTTATTTTACATGAGTTTTAAGATCCGTGTGCCTGATAGCGGGCATGAATTTTTAGCCGAAGAGAACGAAACCATATTAGAAGCCGCCCTGAGACAGGGTGTTGGCCTTCCCTACGGTTGCCGCAATGGTGCCTGTGGTAAATGTGCAGGTGAAGTTGTTTCCGGTGAAACGTCATGTGATGTCGATAGCTTACGAGCGACAGCCAGGAAAGAGTACGAGGCAGGCAAGACCCTGTTCTGTCAGGCCTGTGCCACCAGTGATCTGGAAATCAAGGTACGTGAAATAACCAAAAGCAGTGATATCGAGATAAAAACGCTGCCCTGCCGTGTCGAAAAGATGCAGCTGCTTACCCATGATGTTATGAAATTGTTATTGAAGCTGCCGGAGACTGAGCGTCTTCAGTTCATGGCGGGACAGTACCTGGAAATATTGCTAAAAGACGGTAAACGCCGGGCTTTTTCCATCGCAAATGCGCCGCATGATGATGCCTTTATAGAGCTGCATATCCGACATGTGCCTGATGGTCAGTTCGGTGATTTTGTTTTTGACGGTCTGAAAGAAAAGGCCCTGATGCGGATCGAAGGACCGTTAGGCAGTTACTTTCTGCGAGAAGATAATGACCGTCCGATAATCCTGATGGGTGGTGGTACCGGCTTCGCACCACTAAAAGGCATGCTGGAGCATGCATTCCACATCGGTATGAAACGGCCGATACACCTGTTCTGTGGTGCCAGATCAAAACGTGACCTGTATATGGATGAGATGATGAAGCCATGGCTGGAACAGCACAGCAATCTGAAATATACCGCAGTTTTATCAGAGCCGGAGGAAGGTGATGACTGGCAGGGCGAAACCGGCATGGTGCATGAGAGTGTGATCAGGCATTACCCCGATCTCTCCGGCTATGATGTGTACCTGAGCGGGCCACCGCCGATGGTGAAAGCCGGCATGGATCTGTTTTATGAGAAGGGGCTGCCGGAATCTCAGATCTATTCAGACTCTTTTGAGTATTCCGATGATGCATTAAAAGCCATGGGCATACAAAAACCAAAAACTGAAGATTAGCGACAGGCCTCAGGGTTCTGGTCATGCAGGAAAAGCCAACACTTAAAGAGCTAATGAAGAACCTGCCACAGGAAGGCCGGGTTGAATGGATAAGCTACAGGCCGCAGAAAAGAAAAGCGGTAAAGGTAGTAACAGAGATAAACGTTCTGGAAAATGGACTGGAGAACGATCATTATGCCGGTCGCAGCGGTAATCGCAGCGTCACCCTGATCCAGCAGGAGCATATCGAAGTCATCCGCTCTCTGTTACATAAACGAGAGATAAAGGCTGAAGATCTGAGAAGAAATATCGTGGTCAGCGGCATTAATCTGCTGGCACTAAAAGACCGTGAGTTCATGATCGGTTCCGCAGTCTTAAAGATGACCGGTTTGTGTCATCCCTGCTCAAGAATGGAAGAGACTTTTGGTGACGGTGGTTATAACGCGGTAAGGGGGCACGGTGGAATCAACGCCTGCATTATTACACCGGGAAAAATAAAGGTGGGTGACCGGGTCGAAGCCCGGGCGAAGTAATACCTTTTTTCGCTAATGAAAAAAATCTCCGATAGATTTTAAATATTCATAATCTATCGGAGGGGGTAAAAAACAAAAAGCCACCCATGGCTTGCCGGAGCGCTTCGTCGGATTTTCCACACCTTTACGGCAGCTAATGTACTTTTGTATCATGTCTGTTGATGAACCCGTCGGCAGCGACAGATGTACGGTTTCATGAAGCTGATGTTTGAATACGGGTTATCAGTTGTCGAGTATGCTGCAGATCAAATTATGCTAATCGTCAAACGTAACCTGTTGTTGTTTGATCTCATAGATCAGGTCCCCAGGAACATAATACCTGGTATTTAATTCAGGAAAGCTCCAGCAACCCCCGTAAGCGCTATCTGCATCAATAACTTTATCTGTGGAATAGACTTTTTTCAGTAGCAGCAGGAAAGAGTCATTATCGTACTTCTTTTTTACGTAAAGACTAAAGGATGTATTTATGATCCTCCTATAGCTGTCATTCGTTATAAGCATGTACAGCGGACTGTCCTTGCGGCAATTGATATCGGTAGAATAGCTTATCGATACACTCACCTGCTCCGGCGGCAAGGTGTAACGTAGATAATTATAAGCCTGGTATGCAACCATCAGGGTCAGGGTAACAACTGACAAGGTTACGATAATCTTAAGTGGTTTAGTTGTGTCGGAGAACATTATATCTATCTGAATATCATCGTTAGAATATGAGCCCGGTAAAGATACAGGCGAGAATAAAAAGAGTCAGCCATGCGCCTATCACTATGGCCACTATTATCTGTCGGCTAATTTTTCTGTGCTTCATCGAGAGTATCGCTAAATATCG
>JADFWF010000148.1 GCA_015222965.1 Pseudomonadota bacterium
ATCTGTATCCTGGCGGATGCGGACTCGGATGGATACCATATTGCGACCCTGTTATGCGCCTTGTTCCTGCGCCATTTTAGACCACTGGTGGAAGCAGGTCATATCTATGTGGCGATGCCGCCATTGTTTCGTATCGATGTTGCTAAGGAAGTTTTTTATGCGCTCGATGAAGCGGAAAAACAGGGTGTACTCGATCGCATAGAAGCAGAGAAGAAACGTGGCAAAGTTACCGTGACACGTTTCAAAGGTCTGGGCGAGATGAACCCGATGCAACTGCGTGTGACTACCCTGGCGCCCGATACCAGACGGCTGGTGCAGTTAACTTTAGGTGAAGGCAGTAAGAGTCACAGTATGCTTGATATGCTTTTGGCCAAGAAGCGTGCGGGCGACAGGAAGGCGTGGCTGGAAAAGAAAGGAGCACTGGCAGAGGTATAACGAAGTTATACCTCTGCAATGAATAATGAATAGTGAATAATGAATAATTTAAAGCAAAACCCTGGTTACTCGCGTGGGCTTGCTTTAGTTGTTTGTTTTTCGTTATTCATTATTCACTATTCATTATTCATTTAAGCGATAGCGAAAATATGACATCACAATCAGAACTAGAATTCGAAGGCGTAGAAAAACTCCCATTATCCGAATTCACAGAAAGAGCGTACTTAGATTATTCTATGTACGTCATTCTTGACCGCGCCTTACCTTATATCGGTGATGGTTTAAAACCGGTGCAGCGCCGCATCGTTTATGCCATGTCTGAACTTGGTTTAAGTGCTACATCCAAACATAAAAAATCGGCGCGTACGGTCGGTGATGTTCTGGGTAAATACCATCCGCATGGTGACAGTGCCTGTTACGAAGCGATGGTGTTGATGGCGCAGCCATTTTCCTACCGCTATCCACTGGTCGATGGTCAGGGCAACTGGGGTGCGCCAGATGACCCTAAATCATTCGCTGCGATGCGTTATACCGAGTCACGGCTTGCTGCCTATTCTGAAGTTTTGCTGACGGAATTAGGGCAGGGCACGGTTGACTGGAAACCCAATTTTGATGGCACTATGGAAGAGCCTGAATCGCTACCTGCAAGGCTGCCTAATGTTTTACTCAATGGTGGAACAGGTATCGCGGTCGGTATGGCAACGGATATTCCGCCGCATAATTTAAAAGAAGTAGCCAGTGCCTGTGTGCGCCTGTTGGAAAGTCCGAAGTCGACGCTGGAAGATCTTTGCGAGCATATTCAGGGCCCGGATTTTCCCACTGAAGCAGAAATTATTACGCCTAAAAAAGATATCCTGGAGATATATCAGACCGGGCGCGGCGGTATCAGGCAGCGTGCCGTTTATGAGAAAGAAGACGGTGCGATCATCATCACCGCATTACCCTATCAGGTTTCCGGTAACAAGATTTTAGAGCAGATCGCGGCGCAGATGAATGCCAAAAAATTACCCATGGTGGAAGATCTGCGTGATGAATCTGACCATGAGAATCCAACACGCCTGGTCATCATGCCGCGCTCTAATCGCGTTAATGTTGAAGAGTTAATGGCGCACCTCTTTGCCACTACTGACCTGGAACGCAGCTACCGCGTCAATATGAACATGATCGGTATCGATGGCCGGCCACAGGTCAAAGATCTGCGTTCACTGTTAGCAGAATGGTTGAAATTTAGAACGGTAACGGTACGTCGTCGTCTGCAGTGGCGTCTGGATAAAGTTAATAAACGTCTGCATATCCTGGATGCCTTGCTCATCGCGTTTTTGAATATCGATGAAGTGATCGCCATCATTCGGGAAAACGATAAACCCAAGCCGGTGTTGATGACGCGATTCAAGATCACTGATATTCAGGCAGAAGCCATCCTTGATCTAAAACTGCGCCATCTGGCAAAACTCGAAGAGATGAAAATTCGCGGTGAGCAAGAGGAGCTTGCGCAAGAGCGTGATTATCTGGAAAAGATATTAGGTTCTGCAACTCGTTTAAAAACATTGATCCGAAAAGAGATTATTGCCGATGCAGAAAAATATGGTGATGATAGACGTTCACCTATCGTCGAACGCAGCGCAGCGCAGGCGATCAGTGAAACTGCATTGATTTCCAGTGAAGCTATCACCGTGGTGTTGTCCACAAAAGGTTATGTACGCTCAGCAAAAGGCCATGAGGTCGTCGCTGAAAAATTAAATTACAAAGCCGGCGATGAATTTCTGTCTTCTGCCACCGGTAAAAGTAATCAGTTGGCGGTATTTCTTGATTCCAGTGGTCGGGCGTATACCTTGCCGGCACACAAACTGCCTTCGGCCAGGGGGCAAGGCGACCCATTGAGCAGTTATTTCACGCCGACCCCTGGCTCGCATTTTGTTGGTGCAGTGATCGGCAATCCGGATGACCTTTATCTGTTGGCCAGCAATTTTGGATACGGTTTTGTAGTGCGCCTGGGTGACATGCAGGCGAATGCTAAAAAAGGTAAAGCAGTACTGAATGTTGGGAAACAGGCGATCGCATTAGCTCCGGTAAAAATCAGTGATGTAGCAACGGATCAGATAGCGGCAGTAAGTTCTGCAGGCCATATGTTAGTAACACCTGTCGAGCAGTTACCGCAGATGGCAAAAGGCAAGGGCAATAAAATAATCAATGTGCCTTCTAAGCTTTTGAAAGCTGGTGATGAGATAGTGGCCGCGATAACTGTGGTGCCTGAAAAAGGCAAACTTGTCGTGCACTCAGGTAAAAAATATAAAACCATGAAAACATCTGAGCTAGACAGTTACGCGGGTGAACGTGGACGGCGGGGTCTCAAATTATCTCAGGGTTATCGTGCGGTAGATCGACTTGTAGTGGAGTAATTATTTCTGACTTGAAAGTTTGAAGATTTATCCCCATTATTTTCACCACAAGTGGTGAACAAGTTTTTTAATCATATTCCGAGGTTTAGATGAAACGCATCGCTTTATTTCTGATAACCAACCTGGCAATTCTCGTTGTTTTAAGCATCGTACTCAGCCTGTTAGGTGTCGATTCACTGCTGGCTGAGAACGGTGTTGATCTGGATCTGCAGGCATTACTGATTTTCTCTGCAGTTATCGGTATGACCGGTTCGTTTATCTCACTGGCGATGTCAAAGTGGTCGGCCAAGCGTATGACCGGTGCCAAAGTTATTACTCAGGCTGAAAACAAAACGCAGCAGTGGTTGTTGGCAACGGTCGAACGGCAAGCTTCACAGGCAGGTATAAAAACACCTGAAGTTGCCATCTATCAATCACCGGATGTGAACGCGTTTGCCACCGGTATGAGCCGAAATAATGCGCTTGTTGCTGTAAGCAGCGGTTTGATCGAAAGTATGAAGATGGATGAAGCTGAAGCAGTACTCGCACATGAAGTCAGTCATGTTGCTAATGGCGATATGGTAACCCTGGCTCTGATCCAGGGCGTGGTGAATACTTTTGTTATCTTTGCATCACGTGTTGTTGGTCATATCGTTGATCGAGTGATACTGAAAAATGAGCGTGGGCATGGTATCGGATTTTTTATTTCATCAATGATCGCGCAGGTGGTCTTTGGTATTCTGGCAAGTACTATCGTGATGTATTTCTCTCGGCAAAGGGAATTTAAAGCTGATGCTGGTGCTGCTGAACTTGCTGGCAGTGAGAAGATGGTTGCTGCGTTGCAGCGTCTGCAGGCGATACATCAGCCATCAAA
>JADFWF010000149.1 GCA_015222965.1 Pseudomonadota bacterium
TCGTTCGTAAAAAACACCAAACAGCAGGGACTGCATAGCCACTGGTTGATTTCGTGTTTTTAGCTTTTAACGAACGACGAATAACGAAAGACGAATAACTTCTCCTTTGTGTCAGCAACAGACGTCCAGATTCCTGCAACGACTGTCAGATCAAGTCTGAGTGGCTACACTTAATCAGAGGTTCCACCGACTATCTCCCTGGCTATCTCCTTCAGGTAACGCTGATAATCTTCTAACCGGTCCACATCCCAGCAACTTTCAAGTTCTGTATAAGGTACAGCTTTTTCCTGTAGTTTATCGCGTGACTGCTGCATCACCTGCGCACTGCCCCAGCTGATATCCTGAAACAGGAACTCACGCATCTGACCCTGATCATTAGCCCCGAGACCGAGTAAGACATAACCGCCATCTTCCGCCGGGATAAAAACCGTATCATTCTCTGTGCGCAGAACATCGATGGCCTGCTTTATCCTGCCACCGCCTAAAGCCGGCGCATCGGTACCGATAATGATGCAGTGTTTAAACTCTGCCAGTGCCTGCCTGGCACCTTCTAACATACGCTCACCTAGATCACGGCCGGACTGCTGACACAGGGTAATGGGATATTGCTGTTCACAATCAGTAAAACACTCGTGCCTGGTATCAGGCGCGCACATCAGCTTTACCGCGCATAGGTCTACATCCCTTAACATGGCCAGACGATGATGGATCAAATCGTGCTGCAAGACTGTTGCTGCCTGCTCACCTATATCAGGAATCAGTCGGGTATTCACAGTGCCTGCTACCGGGGCCTTGGCATACAGCAATACGACGGTGTCGTGATACAACATCAGCGGTACATCTGGTTGAGTTTGTCCGGTGACACACCGAGAGAATACAACAGGCGTAATTTCCACATCAGCAATACCGTGCTGACCACGCCTTTTGCTTCCCAACGCCGGCTCGAGGTAATCACTTTCTGTCTCAGACAGAGCGGTGACGATATCTTTGCCAGTCGCCTGCTCAGCTCGACATCTTCCATCAATGCGATCTCGGGGAAAGCACCGACACGTTCGAAAAGCCTTGTCGTTACAAAGATCGCCTGGTCGCCCGTGGCGATAGATGTCAGCCGAGAGCGCAGGTTAACCAGCCATTCGATCAGGCGAAAAATTACCCTGTTTCCCGATAGACGGATATCAAATCGCCCCCAGAAATCCACCGCGGATTCTCCTTCATCGGCAAGCGACAGCAGAGCTGTTTCTGCATCATCGGGCAGTCGTGTATCCGCATGCAGAAATAATAAGAGCTGGCCGTCAGCAACAGCAGCACCGCTATTCATCTGCAGTGCACGCCCTGGCCTGGAGATGATGACCTTATCCGCTGCTTCATAGGCAAAAACCAGCGTGTTATCAGAACTTCCGCCGTCGACCACGATGACCTCATGACCGTGCTGACGAAAGCCTTGCAGATGGCTTAGCGTGGAAGACAGCGCCACCTCGTCATCTAATACGGGAATAATGATTGAGATCTTCAACAGTTTTTTTCAACAGGAGACTTTAACTAAACAAGGCACGACCGATTATCACAGCAGTCGTTTAGATCAGGGCGCCGCCGCAGCTACTGCCAAAGCCGGCAGTGCAACCGTAGCAATGATCCATGATGGCGATATCATCACCCTTCAATTCACTATCGATAACATCAATGATGTGTGTTTTTTCCTGGGAATGGCCGGCCGGCAGACCTAACATCTGGTTAAAGTCACAATCGAAGATATACCCCTGCCAGTCAACACTCAGGGTAGTACGGCACATGACACCCGGAAGGTTATCGTTACTGTAAGACGTCTTCAGCAACTGCATGTATTCTTCAAACAGTCCCTTCGATACCAGGGTGCTGCCAAAACGCTTGATCGGCATATTGGTAATCGTATACAGATGATTGAACTCGATATCAAAGCGCTGCTTTAATTCTTTTTTGTACGCTGGCTCCAGTACATCCTGCGAAGGCGGCAGATCGATACCCTGCGGGTTATAGACAAGGTTTAACTGCAGATCATCAGCTATGCCATAACCGTGTTTATTTAATAAGCGCAAACCCTCGATACTCTGATGAAACACGCCTTTACCACGCTGTGCATCGACATTCTCTTCCAGGTAACAGGGCATCGAAGCCACCACCTCGACTTTATTATCAGCAAGGAAGGCTGCAGTGTCCTCAAAACCGGGTTCCAGCAGCACGGTCAGGTTACAGCGATCGATAACATGTACACCCATGTTTCGAGCCTGAGAGACCAGCGAGAAGAACTGCGGATTCATCTCCGGTGCGCCACCGGTAAGGTCCAGTGTTTTAATCTTCCTGTGCTCTATAAACCGTAATACATCGGCAACCGTCTCCGCCGTCATTATCTCTTTACGACGTGGACTGGCATCAACATGACAATGCAGACATTGCTGATTACACAGGTAACCGAGATTTACCTGCAGGGTTTCCAGATCTGTGCGTTTTATCGAGGGGAAATTAGTTTTAACCAGGAGATCGAACGTATCTATCATATTCTTATAGCCATCTTTTTCATATGGCGGAGCATCGTAAAAGATCGGGGAAAATTGTTCATGAGGCGACTATCCATACTGACTGCCATAATGTGCTTTCGTTCAAAGTTTCAGGCCATAAGATCAAAGATATGAACACAAAAAAGGCCGGTCGAAACCAGCCTTCTACACATTTTTCAACACTGGGTCAAAAAATCTTTAATATCAAAGCACTTTGCCCATCAGAGCGAACGATTTCACAAAAGCACCTGCCAGGCTCGGATCCTTGATCATCGATGCATAATCGCCTTTGCGAAAACGTAGTTTTCGTGAGGTGTATGCGATACCCAGTTTCATCAAACCCGGTGGTTTTAAGACCAGTGATAGCCAGTCATCATTAGTCGCGCGGATATCCCATTTTATCTCGCCGCCAGCGTTATTATTAATAGCCGTAATCATGCCATTGGTGATGGTCATAACGAATGCAGGATCTTCATCATCTGGTAAACCAAAGGCAACGATTGAACTGAATTCTGCGCGCTGCAGCGATGCGGTTATATCTTCATCAGCATTCCATGCGTCCATATAAGCCTGCGCCCACTCACTTGAAAATAAATCAGCCATTAACTAGATCCCGTATTTTTTATAATTTATTGAAGAGCCCAGAGTTTCCATGAAAAAAGTTATTTTGTCAAAAGATTCAGTAACTTCCGCTCACCAGAATAAACCTGTTCTAAATCAGAAAGCGTCAGTTTTTTCATACAAAAGCATTAAAAATGGTGATAATTTAATCAAAACCCTAAAATAACCGGGACTATTCACATCTTACCGGTGACAGCCACAGACCCGGGGCTTTATATGTTCTGGCTGATCCAGTTTTTTATATCCCCTGCACTCATCGCACCCGCCTGCCTGGCCACTTCCCTGCCATTTTTAAAGATCACCATGGTCGGAATACTGCGTATATCGTATCGACCTGCAATCCCCTGCTCGTCTTCTGTATTCACCTTAGCCAGCCTGACATTCGGCGACAGATCCTGTGATGCTTGCTCAAAGGCCGGTGCCATCATCTTGCAAGGCCCACACCAGGGTGCCCAGAAATCGACCACAACCGGTATCTCATTACGATTGATATGCGGCTGAAAATTTTCCGCATTCAAGATCAGCGGTTTACCGTTAAACAACGCCTTGTGGCACTTTCCGCAGGCAGGGCCGGCATTCAATCTATCAGCAGGAATACGGTTGGTCGCAGCACAGTGCGGGCATACGATATGTTTTAAGTTGCTCATAATTACCCACTTATAATCAGTTAGTTAAGTTAATATATGGGTGATACAGAAAGATTCAAGAGCATTAAAAAGAGATAACTTAAGTCCATAGGCATCATACCGTGTCAAATGATTGGCGCAACATGTCAACCAAACAGTACTGATATTTACTATTCTTTAGTCATACGCTAATCAGGAGGTACATATGTTTAATCCTTATAGAAAGCAAAGTGACGCTCTAGAAAAATTCAGAATAACAGCGCATCTGAGAAGCTACCTTAAAGATCCGATTATTCTCAACGATGCATTACTGCAAGATGCTGTTGATGAACTAAAGAAGATTCCTTATGACTCGAAAGATCCGACTGATGTCATCGCCATCGATTTTCTACTGGCCTCATACCGTGCAGGTTACGTACGTCATGAAGATCTGACTGAAGACGGCTATAAACTTGTAAGAGCAGGCAAACACCGACGCCACCACGCGGTAAAGAATGAGAATCTGCATCAGAAGCAGTTGTTTAAAAATCGACTATTGTTCACCTGACATATAGCCGGCGGAACCTCGTCGAAACGGGTACCAGACGTTCAGAACCTTCATTTGCGAGGATATGGATGGTGCTCGCTTAGTCCAAAAACAAATTATCTATAAAGAAAAACATGCTCGCAGTAACAAATTGCAAGACCTGTGCCGCCTACAAAGTCATGGTTATTAGAAAATAACACAACATAGCAACAACCAGAACAATCGGAACATAATGTAAAAGCACACAAAAACCGGGCAGGTCACCGCAAGATTCTTTTAATCCACATTTTTCACAAATTTTTTCTTTTATTTGCGAGGACTTTATTTTTATTTTCATGTTTTATTGAAAGTATATTAAAAGGAATATAAAAAGAGACGCAACCACAGCGCGACCAAGTGCCTTGCAGCACCAGATGCTGAGGGTTAAAAGACGAAACCGTCTGGACGGTTAAATTAAGTTAAGCAAACCATTACATCTAAAAATATCCAGACCTCACCGCATCCTGCCCTGCTAGTAATGGAGGCATACCATAATACTGCAAGATTAATTCTTTGTTAACTATGACCTACATCATGTTTCCCGTTTCTAAAAGTTACTTCAGGATGTTTAAAGGATTGATGCAGGCACTGAAAAATCCGGATGAAACTTCTAAACGTCTGTTGCAGGTGGACAGCCTGTGGGCCCGCATACGTTCAGGTGCTAACGGCCTTTGTGTATCGCCAGTGTATCCACTTATATAAATCGGTGATCAGGGGTATGGGAGCAGCGACAGCAAATATTAATGCCCAGTCCTGCCAGCCTGGTGCAACGGTGTACAGTGCGTCCTGCAGGACAGGAATATATACGGCGCAACTGCAAACCGATGGTGAATGTCCATGCTGCCAGCACCCATGGATTGCTAAAGA
>JADFWF010000150.1 GCA_015222965.1 Pseudomonadota bacterium
GTAGCGAGCTCTAGTAATTGACTTACATTAAGTTTAAAGGAGTCATTGTGTCATATAGCTCAGGTTGCTATAGACAAGTCTGGACATAATTGGTTATTGTGTCGGTTCTAAATTACAATATATTGTCCCGCTGAAAATGGGCTGATGTACTAATCCTGTAAACGCCAACTAATGTTTTTAGGTAAACTATTTTATTTGCGGACGCACTAAAACACAGTGTTGCCGCCACAAGAATAATCATGAGGAAAAAAATGCAAAAAAAAGAAATTACCGAAGAGATGATCCTTGAATGTTTCGCCGCAGCGACGCCCTGTGAGGATAGCCGTGAAACGGCTGAGTCATTTATCGATGTTGAGATGTATGAAAATCAGGTCATGTATCCTGAATTTGCACGCTGGGCAGAAAAAGCAGGTTATCCTGAATTAGCCAGCCTGTTCAGAAAGGTTGCCGGTGAAGAAAAACTGCATGCCATCTGGTTGAGAGAACTGTACGATAATATAGGTACGCCGACACATGGCGAAGACACCGAACGCGCCATTACTGCACTACAGACCATTCAGGCTAATTGCGATGAATTGATCAAGATGGACCCGGATGCCGTGATCGAAAAAGCACTCAAAGTGGCTATTATGGTTGAGCAGCGTGAGGCATTAAACATCTACCCGGAGTTTCGTGACCGCGAACTGAAAAACGGAAATCAGGCAGCCGCAGAGGTTTACCAGCGTGTGGTTGACTCTGAAAGTCAGCACATGAACTGGTTTAAATCTGCATTGAGTGAACTTACCGCTCGCCAGATGCAAGCCGTACCTGCTTAAAGATACAGGTGCGGATGCGTGGGGTCGCAGTCAATTTTTTGCAGATGCAGGTAATAAACACTACATATTTAAAAAATTGACTCCGATCCCGATGCTTTAGAAAACCATTTTGACGAAGATACCCGTTATCAAATGGTGGCAGATATTTAACCCTGCTATCTACCTTATCTCTATCCTCCCTGCTATAGCGGTTATCATCATGGCGGGGGAAGCCCCCGTGTGGAAACAGGGACTGATCTTTTCTACCCTGGCGGTGGTGTTATTACAGCACGCAATAAATCTATTTAACGATGTCAGCGACTGGAACCTGGGCGCTGATACAGAAAAAATGGATTCCTGGGTCAGGTTGCATAATGGCAATACTCAACCGGTGACTATTCACGCATTGATCAGTTTTTTTAGTGGCGGACTGATCGGTCTGTCTGTACTGATTGTTGGCGACAAATTATGGATAGCTTTATTTGCGCTGCCACTCATTGGTTTGGGTTATCTGTACAACGCCGGCAAGTCCCCTCTTTCGTATACCTGGATGGGCGAATGGGTTACCGGCGCCTGTTACGGCCCCGGTGTTTTTGGCGGCCTATGGTTTGTCTCTGGACTGCCGTTTAATCTTTCAGCAGTGATGGGTATGTTTGCATTTGCTGCACTGGCCGTTTCATTGCTTTTATCACATCAGCCGCCGCAGTTTGAAACAGACAGACGGGTAGGAAAAAAATCTTTTTGTGTCCGTTATGGAATACAAAAAACGCACCAGGTTTCGGTATTATTATTTGCTGTTGCCCTGCTACTTATCGGTATAGGGCTATCAAGCAGTCACAACATCCCCTATCTGCAATACATTGTTTTCTCACTGGTATTAATTTTTAGTATCTACCTTTCTAAAGTTGGGCCAAACCCTAAAAGAGTACTTTTGCTAAGCTCAACTATTTTACTGCTGAGCTTTATTATTCTGCCATGGTTATCGATAACCAGACAGGCACTAACCTTATGACACATCCATCATGAAACATCGTCTTTCCAGCACCTTTGGCCAAAGCAGGGTCAATCCTGAAGAGCGCGACGAACTGATTCGTAGTGTATTTAATCGAGTTGCCGGACGTTATGACCTGATGAACGATCTGATGAGCATGGGCGTTCACCGGTTCTGGAAATGGCTTTTTTGCAGAGAGATAAACAAAGCCAGTGGGCAACCCTCTGATGAAGAGGTATTCGTTGATCTCGCTGGTGGAACTGGCGATATAGCCAAAATGCTGATTGATGGCCATAGAATAGTCCTGCTGCTTGACCCTTCTGAAGAAATGATGTCTGTCGCTAAAAAGCGCCTTGGCAGCAACTGCCGTTATATCAATGCCACTGCTGAAGATATCCCGCTAGACGATGAAAGCGTTGATGTATTGACTATATCGTTTGGCATCAGAAATACCACGGGCATCGCAAGATCACTGGAAGAAATAACGCGTGTGCTAAAACCCGGTGGTTTTTTTTATTGTCTTGAATTTAGTACGCCTTATGCCTGGTTACGTCCGTTCTATGATGCATGGTCACGGATCGTTATACCCCGGCTTGGGGCGTTAGTTGCCGGTCACCCGGATGCTTATACCTACCTTATTGAATCTATCCGTGAATTCCCGGCACAGGAAGAGATGGCTGAAATGATACGCTCAGCCGGACTGGACAATGTTTCCTACAGCAATTTAACGTTTGGCATTGCCTGTATTCACCGCGGAAAAAAGCCACAACGGTAAAGGCATGGCGCCGGATCGAGAGTCTGAGCTCAAAGACCTTCAGGCCAGGGGCGATAAGCCGTTTTTTATTGTCTCAGTACGCTAGTTAAAACTATGTACTTTAGTGCAAGGTTTTCGCTGCTACACACACTTTGTCAATGAAAAGCCGTGCAACATATCTTGAAGAGGTGCCCTTAAGCTAAAAATGATCTCGCAAAGACGCTAAGTCGCAAAGTCCGCCAAGAAGAGA
>JADFWF010000151.1 GCA_015222965.1 Pseudomonadota bacterium
GATCGCCTTGATGAATGCACAGACTCACCGAAAGAATTCAATGTTGATGAAAAAGGCTGCTCGATAATAGAGCTTGATTTTGGCGGCGTTAATTTCGAACCTAAATCATTTGATCTGACGCAGGAATCAAAACAACTTCTCGATGAGGCTGTCATAACCATCAACGCCAGCCCTGAACTCCAGAAAATAGAAATACAGGCACACACGGATTACAAAGGTTCAGGTGATGCAAATCTTAAATTATCAGAACAGCGCGCACAGAGTGTTAAAGACTATCTGGTGTCACAAGGTGTTGTTGAAAAACGTCTTGTTGCAAAAGGTTATGGTGAGAGCCAACCGATTGCGGATAATAAAACGGAAGAGGGGCGTGCAAAAAATCGCCGTGTGGAATTAAAAGTTATTGAAGATGATGCTGTTAAAAGTGGTAACGAATAGGCAATAGCCGAATCATAAAATAACGTCATTGCGAGCGAAGCGCGGCAATCTCATGCAGACTACTCAGTCGCTAAAGGAGATTGCCACGCTTCGCTCGCAATGACGAGTATGTTTTAACCGGATAGGCTGATTAACGTTTAATGCTTAACTTCAATTCTTCGCGAGACAGCAACTTCCTGTTTCGGTATCGTCACAGTCAAAACACCGTGCTCTGATTTTGCTCCGATCTTATCGGCATCAGCAGTATCCGGCAGTGTGAAACGGCGATAGAACTGGCCGCTCTGCCTTTCGACACGTCTAAAGTTTTCACCTTCTTCGACATTTTCTGAAAAACGCTCTCCTTTGATGGTGAGCACACCTTTCTCCATAGATATATCGATATCTTTAGGGTCAACACCGGGTATATCAGCCAGTAATGTAAATGCATTTTCACTTTCACTTATATCGACTGATGGCGCCCAGTTTGCAGTTGCAACGGACGCATCGTCATCATTCAGGCGGTTGTATTCAGGGTTGCTGTACAGGTCGCGTTGTAGATTGTTTAATAAATTCCACGGATTGTTATAACGTATTAAGCTCATGATATGTAACCTCCAAACGGGTAATTATTCATTGTTGTTAAATAATCTGTAGATGCTTTTTCTTATTTCAAGTGAAGATATAAAAATTTATTTACCCCGTTCCTGCATGTTTTTATTCTTGAGTCACAACAACGTATAATGCCCGTTAATTAACCTCCGAGAAAATCGTGTTAGAGAAATCACTAAGTTGGATCCGTCCCGTAATTAAAGACCTGCAGGCTTACCACGTGGCCGATGCCAGTGGATTAATAAAGCTGGATGCCATGGAAAATCCCTACCAGTTATCCGAGAGCTTGAAAGAGAAGTTGCAGTCCAGGCTGAATGCGGCTGACCTGAATCGTTATCCTGACCCCTCGGCGAGTTCTTTGCGCGATAAACTACGTGATGTGATGCAGGTGCCACAGGATAAAGCTATCGTGCTGGGCAATGGTTCAGATGAATTAATACAGATGCTGGCGATGTCTGTTGCAGATAAAGGGGTCTGTCTGATGTCGTTTGACCCCGGTTTTGTGATGTACAAGATGATCGCTGATTTTGTTAATGTTGATTACGTCGGTGTGGCGCTGCAGGAAGATTTTTCACTTGATATGCCGGTCATACGAAAATCTATCGAGAAAAATCAGCCAGCGATTATTTTTATAGCGTATCCAAATAACCCTTCTGCAAATTGTTACGACGAAAAAGAGATAGAAGAAATCATTTCTATCTCACCAGGTATGGTGGTACTGGATGAGGCTTATCATCCTTTTGCACAGACCAGTTTTATGGATCGTCTATCTGAATTTGATAACTTGCTGGTGATGCGTACTGTTTCAAAAATGGGCCTGGCGGGTCTGCGTTTAGGTCTGTTGTGTGGCCATCCTGATATTATTAGTGAGATTGATAAGATCAGGTTACCCTATAATATTAATGTTTTAACGCAGATCACAGCCGAGTTTGTTTTAGATAATGCTGATGAGCTAGATCAGCAGGCGAAGCTGATCCGTGACGAGCGAGAAGTCCTGCTGGAAAAAATGAATAAGTTGCCAGGGTTACAGGTCTTTCCAAGTCAGGCAAATTTTATTTTGTTTCGTGTGTTGAATAAAAATGCAAACGATGTTTTCGAAAGTATAAAACAGGCAGGTGTGCTCATAAAAAACATGAAGGTCGATGATGGGCTGCTTGCTAACTGTTTGCGAGTTACTGTTGGCACACCGGGTGAAAATATGGCCTTTCTCTCCGCGCTCGAATCGGCAATGAATAGTGAATAATGTAAAAACTTAGTTAAGGCTGGCATCCTGAACGATAGTGAAGGATCTTAAAGTTTAGTACGTTATATTAAAAGCAAAGACACTCCTCTACCGTTAAGAGTGATACATAGATGTAGTTATTAGCTTTTACATTATTCACTATTCATTGTTCATTATTCATTCGAGCCAGCTTCACCGGCTCATAAGCGGCCGTTGTCCCAACACTGCCTCAGTCATAAAACTTTGTCTCATTCGTAATCCTTCGATAATAAACACATCCCCGGGCCGTCCGGCAGCAATCATATTCAATATGTCATTTGTGCTCAGGATATCCTGATGATTTATTCCGGTAATGATGTCACCACTTTTTAGACCGGCCAGGTCACCCGGGCCACCTTTATCAACCTCGGTGATCAAAATTCCGTGTAATGAATCAATATCAATCGTTCGTAAGATGTTTGATGTTAGTTCCTGCCCTTCGACACCTAACCAGCCCCTCACGACCTGGCCGTTTTCAATGATCTCTTTAGCAACTTGTTGCGCGATATCGATGGGGATCGCAAAACTTATTCCTTGAAAACTGTCTGTGTTGGTCAAGATGTTTGAGTTGATGCCAACAATTTCACCTTGAGTGTTTATCAGTGCGCCACCTGAGTTGCCCGGGTTTACCGCGGCATCGGTCTGAATGAAGTTTTCATAAGTGTTTTGCGAGATACGGGTTCTTTCGGAGTATCTGCCAGTCGCGCTGATAATGCCCTGTGTGACTGACTGGCCGATAGCGAAGGGGTCGCCGATGGCGAGCACGATATCACCAACTTTGAGTTGGCTCATATCGGCAATTTTTAATGAAGGTAAATTTTTATAGTTTATCTTCAGTATGGCGATGTCGGTGTCGGGATCTGAGCCAATCAGCTCAGCTTTAGCAACTCTGCCATCACTTAATCTGACGCGTATCTCATCATGTTGTTTGATGACGTGATAATTGGTGATGATGTAGCCATTGCTTTGTATGATGACACCTGAGCCAGAGTTGGGCTCTGCCTGTTTTCGAGGCCGATGGGGTGAGTTTTTGCCCAGAAAACGCTGGATGACATCTTCCTGGGTCTGGTCTTCAACTTCTGGTTCGGTCCAGACAATGGCTTGAATACTGACCACTGCCGGTGCGGCCTGCATAACTGCATCGGCAAATCCACGGTGTCGTTGTTGAGAACCGGTAGCAGTATTTTCCGTGGTTGAGTCATTGCTGCCTGGTCTGTTTATATCGAGGTTGATATCACCGCGGATCAGCAAAATAATTAGCCCAAAAAACACGCCGATTACCAGCCAGGCAGAAAAATAGACAAAAGTGTGGTTTTGCTTCGGCATGAGTTTATTCTATCTCTTTGTTTTTATTGCCTTTGTTATATTAAACTTGGCTAAAATGCTAACTTACGCTATTCTATGCGCCGTTTGCAACCAGTGTGTCCCTGTTTTTTACCTGATTACAGGAAGTTTGCACATATAATTTTGCGTTGCGGCGAATAAGCAGTGATCAATAATCAAAAGCAATTTTTTGCCTGCTGATTCGCAATCGAATTTTTATTTAATATTTGGAGATATCCAATATGTCTACTGACAATGTAGTAGATACAAAACGACGTCGCTTTCTGGTCAATTCCACTTCAGTGGTTGCAGCAGTCGGTGCCGGTTTTGTAGCTGTACCATTCTTATCCTCATGGATGCCTAGTGAAAGAGCGAAAAATGCGGGTGCGCCCGTAGAAGTCGATATCAGCAAACTTGAAGAAGGGCGTTTGATGATCGTCGAGTGGCAGAGCAAGCCGGTATGGATCGTTAAACGTTCGGCTAAGACACTTTCTGATCTTGTTAGTTTAGATGACATACTCAGTGACCCGAATTCAGAAAATGTTGATCAACAACCTGAATATGCACAGAACGCGAACCGCTCTATCAAACCGGAAATTTCTATTCTGGTTGGTATCTGTACACATCTGGGCTGTTCGCCAACGTTCCGCCCTGATATCGCAGCAGCAGATTTAGGTGCTGACTGGCTGGGTGGCTTTTTCTGCCCTTGCCACAGTTCGAAATTTGACCTTGCTGGTCGTGTCTACCAGGGTGTGCCTGCACCGACAAACCTGGTTGTGCCACCGCATAAGTATGTAAGTGACAACGTTATCATCGTTGGTGTAGACGAGGAGACAGCATAATGGGTAACTTAATGGCTTGGATAGATGAGCGTTTTCCAGCAACGAAAATGTGGAATGATCATCTAGCTCAATATTACACACCGAAAAATTTCAATTTCTGGTACTTCTTTGGTTCATTAGCACTGATGGTGTTAGTGATTCAGATTATTTCCGGTATTTTCCTGACCATGCATTACAAACCAGACGGCGCGATGGCGTTTGCTTCTGTTGAGTACATCATGCGTGACGTGCCTTATGGCTGGTTGATCCGTTATATCCACTCGACAGGTGCTACAGCATTCTTCGTCGTGGTATATCTGCACATGTTTCGCGGACTGATGTATGGTTCATACAAAAAGCCTCGTGAGCTCATATGGCTGTTTGGTATGTTCATCTATCTTGCGCTGATGGCTGAAGCTTTCATGGGTTACTTATTGCCATGGGGCCAGATGTCTTACTGGGGGGCACAGGTAATTATCTCACTGTTTAGTGCCATCCCTGTTATCGGTGATGACCTTACACTTTGGATCCGTGGTGACTTTGTCATCGGCGATGCAACATTGAACCGCTTCTTTGCGCTTCACGTCATCGCTCTGCCATTCGTTCTGGTGTTCCTGGTCATCGCACACATACTTGCATTGCATGAAGTGGGTTCTAACAACCCTGACGGTGTTGAGATCAAGAAAAACAAAGGCGCTGATGGTATTCCATTAGACGGCATTCCTTTCCACCCTTACTACTCTGTTAAAGACATCGTAGGTGTGGTCGTGTTCCTGTTCTTCTTCAGTATAGTGATGTTCTACTTCCCTGATGGCGGTGGTTACCTGTTAGAGCATGCAAACTTTATTGCTGCAGATCCGCTGAAGACGCCTGAGCATATCGCTCCTGTATGGTACTTCACACCTTTCTACGCGATCTTACGTGCGGTACCCGATAAGTTGATGGGTGTTGGTACTATGGGCGCTGCGATCGTCGTGTTGTTCTTCCTGCCATGGATCGACCGCTGTAAAGTGAAGTCTATTCGCTATCGCTCAGTTATCTTTAAAGTTAACCTGACCGTATTCTGCGTTAGCTTCGTTGTACTGGGCTGGTTAGCTATGCAACCAGCAACAGAGATACTGACCTTATTCTCTCGCATATTCACTTTCTTCTATTTCGCTTTCTTTGCTGTGCTCTATGTCACATCTAAAAACGAAAAAACCAAGCCAGTTCCGGATAGGGTGACATCATGAAAACCGCTATTATAAAAAGTATCGTAACTTTATTTTTGGCTGTAGCAATGTTGATGCCAATGCTGGCAACAGCATCTGGCGGAGCGCATCTCCTTACTGCACCGATCGATATAAACGACAAGGAATCATTGCGTCGTGGTGCTAAGGCTTTTGGAGACTACTGTTACAGTTGTCATGCTGCATCGTTTATGCGTTTTAACCGCATCGCTAAAGACCTTGAAATGTCCGAAGAAGATGTACGTGAGATGCTGATTCATACTTACAATAAAAAAGGCGCACCGACCAAGATCGGTGACCTGATGGAAGTATCGATGACGGATGATTACGCAATAAATGCGTTCGGTACAGCGGTTCCTGATCTTTCGTTAGCTGCCCGTGCACGTGGTGCTGACTGGATCTATACATACTTGCGTAGCTTCTATGTTGACCCTTACCGTCCAACGGGTTTCAATAACACAGTATTCCCTGATGTAGGCATGCCACATGTTTTATGGTCTCTGCAAGGTCTGCAGGAAGCAAAATATAAAACTGTGATGCACGGTGACGTCGAAGTTGAAGAGCTCGATGGATTCGAGCAGATCCAGGCCGGTAAATTAACCAGCACAGAATACGATGTATTCCTTGGTGATCTGACCAACTTCATGGTTTATGTAGCTGAGCCTGTTCAGGTTGAGCGTCGCAGCATGGGCTGGAAAGTACTGTTATTCCTGATCGTTCTCTTTGGTTTTGCTTACGCACTGAAGAAAGAATACTGGAAAGACGTACACTAAATATTATCGGCTGGCTGCCGGGTAGCGTTATACTTGGCAGCCGGTGAATATATCAGGTAATTGTTTCACTAGATTACTTCATTGAATCGCTCCCTTTGATTGGAAATATTATGAATTTATACACAACGGCATTATCAATTGAGTGTCATCGTACGCGTATCGTTTTAAACGAAAAAGACATCGTTCATGAAGTTGTTCAGGTTGATCCTAAAAAATTACCTGAGGATCTGATAGATCTAAACCCTTACGGCAGTCTGCCTACACTGGTTGACCGTGATCTGGTGTTGTATAACTCACGCGTTATCATGGAATATCTGGAAGAACGTTTTCCGCACCCACCGCTGATGCCGGTCGGTCCTGTGCAACGGGCACAGATGCGTCTCGCTCTGTTTCAGGTCGAGCATGACTGGTATCCACTGGTTGATATCATTGAGACCAAGGGTGAAAAAGCGGTCGCTAAAGCCAAAAAAGATCTTACAGAGAGCATCGCATCGGTTGCTGAAATATTTAATGTCATGCCATATTTTCTCAGTGAAGACTTTACCCTGGTCGATGCCAGCGTAGCACCCATACTCTGGCGTCTGCGCCATTATGGTATAGAACTGCCTAAAGAAGCGAAATCAATATACACTTATGCTGATCGTTTATTCGAACGTGATGGTTTTAAGTTGTCTCTTACCGAGTCAGAGCGCGAACTGCGCTTGTAATCTCGAGTTATAAGTTTTAAGTTGTAAGTTATAAGTAAGAGGCAAGCGTTTCTTGCTTAAAGTTCACTACTTTAACTTACAACTATTTTTTCTATGCAGATGACCTCTAGTCGACCCTATCTTGTCCGTGCTATCTATCAGTGGATTACTGATAACGGCATGACGCCTCATCTGCTGGTGGACGTTTCGGTCGATGGTGTTCAGGTTCCTGCCGAACATGTTCAAAATGGCAAAATTATCCTTAATATTGCTCCGATGGCGATAACCGGTCTGGTATTGGGTGATACTGAGATTACCTTCAGCGCACGCTTCTCAGGCAAGTCTCAGGGCCTGTATGTGCCTGTCGAGGCAGTGCTAGCGGTGTATGCTAAAGAAAATGGTCAGGGTATGATGTTTTCTGAAGACGATGGCGCGATTTCAGCGACTGATGATGGCGATGACACGGACCCTGATCCGGATAAGCCTAAAAGACCAAGTCTTCGCGTCGTTAAATAAAAAGAAGTTTGCAGTTGGCGGTTATCAGTCGGCAGTTAAAAGCGTAAAACTGTTTTAAAAGCGGCTGCGATTAATTAAAATTTCTGCCAACTGCCTCTTACCCACCTAGAAGCTGGTGATCAACCAGATCACATATGCAGTGAATAACCAGTAAATGTACTTCCTGTATACGCGCCGTTGATTCGGAAGGCACGCGGATTTCTACGTCGTTTAATGATAAACGTCCGGCCATTTCACCACCAGACTTTCCGCTTAATGCAATCACCGTCATCTCACGTTCGTGCGCAGCATCGATAGCCATATTGACGTTTTCGGAGCCGCCGCTGGTACTTATCGCGAGCAGTATATCGCCAGCATGTCCCAACGCTGTTACCTGTTTTGAAAATATTTGATTATAGTTATAGTCATTTGCGATCGATGTCACGGTAGAACTGTCGGTCGTCAGCGCCACTGCAGGCAGGCCAGGGCGCTCCATCTCAAAGCGGTTGAGCATCTCAGAGGAAAAGTGCTGGGCGTCGCCAGCAGAGCCCCCGTTGCCGCAGGAGAGGACTTTCCCGCCATTTAGAAAACATTGGGTAACGGATTGTGCGGCGTGGCTTATCGGCTCAGCTAGCAGTTCTGCAGCCAGTTGTTTGGTGCTGATGCTATCCTGAAAATTTTTATTGATTCGCGAGATTAGATCCATACGGTTCCCTCAGTGCTCGGAGAGAAGCTTGTCTCTGAGCACTTTTAGTGTTGCCTAGAAGGCATTCGTTATCCAGTCAAAGATATATTGCTTATGGTTGTTAGTTTGATTGTTTTTTGACATCGACACAACATCAAAACGTGCATTTTTATGCTGCTTATTTTGCTGGAGATACAACTCGGCAGTTTTACGCAGCTTTGCCTGTTTGGTCGCAGTGATACTTTCCAGGCCGCCACCAAAAGCATTGTTTTTACGAAATCGTACCTCGACAAATACCAGCATTTTTTTATCGAGCATGATGATATCTATCTCGCCCTGGCGACAACTGAAGTTTTTGTCGACAAGTTTTAAACCCTGTGACCTGAGGTAGTTGCAGCAGGCTGCTTCAGCATCTTCTCCCTGTTTTAGATGATCTGCTTTCAATAGAATTCCCGGGTGTCAGCAACTAGCTTGTCTCTGACACCGGTTTAGTTGTCGCTGGCATTGCTGGTTTCTGCCATAGCCGGCTCAACGATGGCTGGTTCAAAATAAACAGGTTTGCCGCGTTCAAATTTTGCCCACATGAGTTTACGGGTAACACGGTTATTCTCATCTAGCTGTATATTTCCCGTCTGTCCGTCATAAAAGGCAAAATCTTTATTTTCCAGGTAATCAAGGTTGTAGATCAGTCGGTAGGCGTCGATGCCGAGAGCATATAACCGGGTAAAGTTTTCCTGTTGCGGCCAGTTCTGTGTGAAGACATTTTTTAGCATTGAATTGTTTTGTAGTATCCAGGGTAAGTCGCAAAATACCAGACCATTCAGATCTCGATCAAGTTCTTTGTGTATATTTCCGGTGTATACGTGTGAAGTTGAATACACCGGCAGGCCGGAGGCATGGTGAAATTTGAATGCGGGCATGATGCTTCTTGCCGGGCGCGGCGTGGCGGCCAGAAAAATCATATCGATATCCTGACGACGGTAGGGCACGCTTATGGCTTTTTTACTGATCGTGTTTTCAACCTTCCGATGGCGAATGGCGCTCTGGTCGAGGTTGAACAGTGCCCTGATCGGACGTGTGTAATCATTCGTGTTAGTCGCATAGTCTGCTGTCGTTAGAACCCTGCCACCGAGAGATACATAACGGTCTGTGAATGCCTGACTCAGGCGCTTGCCCCATTCGCTGTCCGGATAAAAAACAGCGGCACGTTTTTTATTTTGTTTGATGGCAAGTTCGGCAACCTGGTGCGCTTCATCTTCGGGTGAGAGACCAAACTGGAATAGGTTGTCAGTGTTGTTAAAAGGGTTTTCTGCGTAATTTAATGTCAGTACAGGAACGTCTAGTTCGCGTCGCTGTGTAAGCTGGTTGATAACGACCTTATCCAGTGGCCCGATGATGTTGGTAGCACCGTTTTCGATCGCTTGCAGGTACAGCTGATTAAATGTTACTTCTTCATTGCTGCTGTCATAGAAATTGATCACGGGTTTAACAGTGGTGTTCGCATCGCGATAATAAGCGCTCAATATACCGTTTTTTATATTTGCAGTAACATTTGATAGCTCACCCTGCATGGGTAATATCACAGCGATGTGTTTCCGGTCTGAGATATCTGCCTGGTAAACAGTAATCAATTCTGATAAAAATTTATCATTGACAGGATGCGCGGGGTGCCTGGTTCCCCAGTCGAGTAAATTATCTTCAAGTTTGGCGATATTGCTCTGTCCGGAACGTACGACTTTGGCTAGATCCAGCCAGCCATTTATCGTTGCATTGCTGCTGCGTTGGGTATTTAACTGTGTGCTGGACATGCTGGAAAGTGCGGCCCAGATTTTTTTGTTATTTTTGCTTTTTTCTTTTGCTTCTGTAATGTAGCTGTCGAGCTGTACACGCCTGTCAACTGCGTGCATGTATCTACCCGATAAATGGTCCAGGTCGGCTTTTAGCCCGTAAAAATTAATCTGTTGTTCGCGGGTTATCGGTTTTATTTCGTCGATGAGTGGGCCAGCGGTAACAGTGTCGTTTTGAGCGATAGCTATTTCGGCTGTAAGCAGCAATATCGTAGCGGTTTCAATCTGTGCACTGGTCTCATCTGTGGCGGGACTGTCCTGCTGTTTTTCTTTGAGTAAAGCCAGTTGTACCTGTGCCAGCTCAACATTATCGATTTCGATGTATATGCGGGCAGCGAGAGCACGATATTTGAAGCGCTCGGCTTCGGTGTCGCTGTCCTCAGCGAGTTCCAGTAATCTTTCCGCTTCTTCTGTTAACGTTGCCTGTTTTTCAGTGACGGGTCTGGTCGTTTCGACGGCTTCTTCATCAGGTTTTGTCTGTTGTGTATCACAGGCAGAGAGTGCGGCGATGCAGAGGAAGAAAAAAAGTTTTAAAGTATGTGATTTCAAGATAGTATCAGGCAGTTTGTGAAATAGGTGAATGAGTTCGTTAATCAGGGCGGCTGCAAATATGTGAGCTGTCAAATTAAGACAGTAAGTATGTTTTGTAGGGCTATAAGTGTCAATCGAAATGTCAGAAGAAATATCAGAAATTAAACCGGATCCGCATGGCTCGTTTGTGTCGCCGGGTACATTGTATCTTGTTGCTACGCCGATAGGTAATTTAGCCGATATAACGCAGCGTGCTATCTCGGTGCTGGGGCAGGTGGATATCATCGCGGCGGAGGATACCCGGCATAGCCAGCGTTTATTATCTTTTCTTGGTATCAGGTCTAAATTGCTGGCTTATCACGAGCATAATGAAGAGCGAATGACAGCTAAATTACTCGCTGAACTGGCTGCAGGAAAATCGATAGCGCTGATTTCGGATGCCGGCACACCGCTGATCAGTGACCCTGGTTATCGGCTGGTCACACAGGGACATGACAATGAGATCGATATCGTGCCTGTACCGGGTGTATGTGCAGCTATTACCGCCTTGAGCGCTGCCGGCCTGGCAACAGATGCCTTTACCTTCGAAGGGTTTCCGCCGGCAAAACAGGGTGCACGCCTGCATTTTTTTGAACCGCTGGCGCAACAGCAGCGAACCATGATCTTTTATGTCTCCTGCCATAAGATTATCGATACCTTAAAAGATATGCAGGAAGTGTTTGGTAGCGACCGGCGGGTCACCTTCGCCAGAGAATTAACAAAAACCTTTGAAACCATAAAAAGGATGAGACTATCCGACCTGATAAGCTGGGTTGAAGGTGATAAAAACCAGCGTAAAGGCGAGATCGTTCTTGTCGTCGAAGGTGCCGAGGCGGCAGCAGAAGATACCGCACAGATCGATTATTATTTATCGACATTACTAGCTGAACTGCCGGTGAAGCAGTCTGTGAAGCTGGTGGTGAAGCTGACCGGTGAAAATAAAAATGATGTCTATAAACGGGCGCTGGAATTAAAAGATGATTGATCAGGTGTTTTTGTGAGTAGAATTGGCGTCTGCAAACGGCCAGGAACGGACATACAAAACAAAGTCAAAAGATTTTCACCGCAGAGGCGCGGAGACGCAGAGTTTATTTTGTTAACA